>NZ_JBHVVI010000124.1:0-25868 GCF_042883685.1 Kitasatospora sp. NPDC058190 | reverse complement strand
GGGGTGCCCGGCCCGGCCGCCGACCGTCCGGGTCAGCCGGTCGGGCCGGTGCCGGGGCCGCCTCGGCGGGCGGCGCGGCGCCGTTCATGGTGCTGCCGGCGGTCGCCACCGGCGGCCGGCGCGGCGGTCTGCGCACCGGTCCCGGGGGCCGGCGACGGCTCCGGGGCCGCGGCGGGAACGGGGGCCGGAGCGGGGGCCGGCCGGTCCAGCAGCTCGGCGAGGTGCCGGATGGTCGGCCGGTCGAACATCTCGACCACCGAGAGCTCCCGCCCGAAGTCCTCGGCGATCCGCCGCTGGACCCGGACCAGGTGGATGGAGTTGGCGCCGGCCTCGAAGAAGTTGGTGTCGACGTCGACCTCCGCACCGTCCATCACCTCCCGCCACAGCGCGGTGAGCCGCTCCACCGCGCCGAGCGCGGAGGGCTGCGCCACCGGTCGCGGTGCTGCGACCGGTGCCGCGAGCGGGGCCGGAACCGGTGCCGAGGCGGTCTGCCGGGCCGGCGGAGCCACCGTGACGGCCGGGGAGCCCAGGCGGGCGAGCGCCGCCCGGTCGACCTTGCCGTTGGCGGACAGCGGCAGCGCGTCGACCACCCGGACCAGCTGCGGCACCATGTAGCCGGGCAGCCGCCCGGCGAGCGCCTCCCGCAGCCCGAGCGTCCAATCGGCACCGGAGTCCGGCTCCTCGGCCGCCGCGCCCGGCGGCCGGCCGCCGACCAGGGTGTGCAGCACGCTCTGGCCCTCCTCCAGCAGCAGCGCCCCGCGCAGCGGCTCGGGGAACACGTCGCCGATCGGGCAGAGCGCCACCGCGCAGTCGGCGGCCCGGTGTCGCAGCAGCTGCGCCATCGCCCCGGCCTCCAACAGGCAGAAACGGTCGGCGAGTTCACCGTAGACCGGGGTGATCGCGGTGTTCCTGGCGACCAGGAAGAGCGCGAAGCCGGCCCGGTCGATCAGCGGCCGGTTGGCCTCGCTGTAGAGCGCCGGGTCCAGCGCCAGCGCCGCGCCCGGTGCGCTGTCGAGGGCGACCAGAGCCGGTCCGGCCGGATCGACGTAGTAGGTGCCGGCCGCCAGGCCCGCCACCCCGCCCGGGGCGACGGCCAGGTAGGTCTGCACCGGGTACAGTCCGCCGGCCGACCCGTAGGCGTACCGGGGCACGCCGTCCTCGTCCTGGCGGGCGAGCACGGTCAGCAGCGCGTGCAGGTCGGTCAGGCGCACCGGGGCGTCCGCGAAGCCGGTGGCGGCGCCGCGCAGGGCGGCGGAGCGGCGCAGGTCGAGGGTGTCGGCCGGCAGCGCGAAGGGCAGGACCTCACGGCCCGCCAGGTCGGCGCGGCGGCCGGGCTGGCGCAGTCGTGCCTCCAGCCGGCGGACCCGCTCGGCGTCCAGGGCCGGGGCTGCCGCCGGAGCCTGGGCGGCGGGCAGCGGACGGGCGGTCTCGCGGACCACGTAGGCCGCGAGCCGGGCGCCGAGCCCGTTGCCCTCGACCAGTGCCGCCGCCTCCCGCACGCCGTCCATCCGGACCAGCGCCGACTCGATCTCGCCCAGCTCGATCCGCATGCCGCGCACCTTGACCTGGGAGTCCTCGCGACCGAGGAACTCCAGGTCGCCGTCGGGCAGCAGCCGGGCCAGGTCGCCGGTCCGGTAGAGGCGCTCACCGGTGACCGGATGGGTCGGGAAGGCCCGGGCGGTGATCTCGGGGGCGTTGCGGTACCCGACGGCCAGGCCCACGCCGGTGATGAACAGGGCGCCGGTCACCCCGACCGGACGCGGCCGGAAGGCCTCGTCCAGGACGACCATGCCCTGGTTCCGCATCGGGCGGCCGTACGGGATGCTCGGGCGGTCCGGGTCGACCGTGTCGATCGGGTGCAGCACCGACCAGATCGACGCCTCGGTGGCGCCGCCCAGGCTGATCACCTCGGCCTTGGGCGAGAGCGCGCGGACGTTGTCGGGCATGCCCACCGGGATCCAGTCGCCGCTGAGCATGACCAGGCGCAGCGACTCCAGGTCGGCGGCCGGGTTGCCGTCGGCGTAGGCCAGCAGCATCTCCATCAGCGCGGGGACGGAGTTCCAGACGGTGACCCGGTGTTCGGCGACCAGCCGGGACCAGCGCGACGGGTCGCGCTCCTCGCCGGGGCCGACCAGCACCAGGGCGGCCCCGACGGCGAGGGTGCCGAAGAGGTCGTACACCGAGAGGTCGAACCCGAGCGAGGAGATGCCGAGGACCCGGTCGGACGGGCCGACCCGGAAGCGGTCGTTGATGTCCACCACGGTGTTCAGCGCGCCCCGGTGATCGATCATCACGCCCTTGGGGTCGCCGGTGGAGCCCGAGGTGTAGATGACGTACGCGAGGTCCGCCGGGGTGGTCGGCACCGGGTACGGCGGAGTGTCGGCGGGGGTGGCCAGGGCCTGCTCGAAGCTCAGCAGGGTGACTCCGGCGGGCACGGCGTCCTCCGGGGCCCAGGTCTCCCGGGCGAGCAGCGCGGTGGCGCCGGCGTGTTCGAGCGAGCGTGCGACGCGCGCGGCCGGGAGGCCGGCGTCCAGCGGCAGGTAGGCGCCGCCGGCCCGGATGACGCCGATCGCGGCGGCCACCTGCTCCCAGCCCCGGTCGGCGCGCACGCCGACCAGATCGCCGGGGCGCACGCCGGCCGCGCGCAGCGCGTGGGCGACGGCCGTCGAGGCCCGCTCCAGCTCGCCGTAGGTCACCGTGCCGGTGGCCGAGACCACGGCGGTGCGCTCGGGCGAGGTCCGGGCCCGGTCGAGGAAGGGCTCGTGCAGCAGCCCGTCGGGCCGCGGGCCGTCGGTGGCGTTGAGCGCGCGGTAGGCCTCGCGGTGGGCGGCGGGCAGGACGTCCAGGTGCTGGTCCGTCCAGGTGTCGGGCCGCTCGGCGAGCGCGGTGAGCAGGCCGGTGTAGGCCTCGAACATGGCGTCGAGCACGCCCTCGGGGAAGAGCTCCTCGACGGCGTCCCAGGTCAGGCGCAGCCGGCCCTCGTCCTCGGAGATCTGGTGGTCCAGCCAGACCTGCGGGGTCTGGGTGATGGTGTGGGCGACCTTGGCGCCCAGGTCCCGGAGCACCCGGCTCCCGCCGACCCCGTCGGCGCCGAGCTCGCTGGTGAAGACGACCGGCATGGCCGCCTCGGCGACCCCGCGCCGACGGGCGAGTTCGCCGCCGACCCGGACACCGCTGACCCGCTGGTGGTCCAGGTCCTCCCAGAGCCGGTCCTGCAGCCGGCGGGCCCGGTCGGCGAAGGAGCCGGCGGTCGCGCCGTCCACCTCGAACAGGCTGAGCGCGGTGAAGTCGCCGACCATGGCGGCCAGATCGGGGTGGTCGCCGACGCGGTTGAACAGGGTGAGGTTGAGGGTGAAGCGGTCGGCCGCCGACCAGGTGCCGATCACGGTGGCGTAGGCGGCCAGGGCGAGCGCCGAGGGGGTGACCCGGCCGGCGGCGGCCCGGCTCTTCAGCCGCTCCCACAGCGCGGCGGGCAGGTGCGCCTCGCGGCGGCGGAACCTGGTCTGCGCCAGTTCCTCGGGGCGCCGCGCCAGCGGCAGCGCGGGGGCGGGCGGCAGGGTCTCCAGGCGGCCGTGCCAGTAGTCGAGGTCGCGCTGCAGGGCCGGGCCCTCGCGGCGGTTCTGCTCGGCCAGCACGTAGTCGCGGAAGGAGAGTTCGAGCGGGCGCGGGTCGAGCGAGCCCTGGTAGACCGCCAGCAGCTCGCGCAGCAGGATCTGCACGCTGCCGCCGTCGGCGATCAGGGTGTCGATGCTCAGGTGCAGCCGGACGTCGGCGCCCGCGGTGCGGCTGGCGCGCAGCTCGAAGAGCGGCCAGGTGTCGGCCGGCAGCACCTGGTGCGACATCCGGGCGCGGGTCCCGGTGAGACGCTCGGCCCGGTCCTGCTCCGGCAGGTCGCGCAGGTCGTCGACCGCCAGCCGGTACGCGGGCACCTCGGGCAGGACCCGCTGGGTGCCGTCCTCGCCGAAGACCAGGCGCAGCGCGTCGTGCCGCCGGACCAGGGCCTGCCAGGCGTCCTGGAGCCGGAGCGGGTCGACGTCGGCGACGTCCACCTCCAGGTAGAGGTGGCAGGCGACGTCGCCGCCGACGGCGCCGCTGCGGCCGATCCAGTAGGCGCGCTGCACGTCGGTGAGCGGGAAGGGCTCGTGGCGGCGGGCCGGGTCCGGGACCAGTTCGATCCGCTCGGCGGGAGCCTCGGCGGTCTCTCCCGCGCCCAGCGCGTCCACGGCCCGGGCCAGGGCGGCCACGGTCGGGGAGTCGAACAGGGCGCGCAGCGGCAGCTGCACGTTCAGCTCGTTGCGGATGCCGGCGACCATCCGGGCGGCCAGCAGGGAGTGGCCGCCGAGTTCGAAGAAGTCCTCTCCGGTGCCGACCTCGTCGAGCTCCAGGGCCTCGCGCCAGATCGCGGCGATCCGCTCCTCGGTGGGCGTGGCGGGCGGGGTGCGGTCGCGGCCGGCGGCGGAGGCGGACTCGGGCGCGGGCAGCGCCGAGCGGTCGACCTTGCCGTTGCCGGTGAGCGGCAGCGCGTCGAGCGGGATGAACCGGGACGGGATCAGGAAGCCCGGCAGCTGTCCGGCCAGGGCGGCCCGCAGCTCGGCCGGGGCCGGCGGCGCGGCCGGGTCCTCGGACACCAGGTAGGCGGCGAGCGCGGCCCGGGAGGTGCCCAGGCCGTAGGCGGTGACCACGCACTGGCGGATGCCGGGCAGCGCGGTGAGCGCGGCCTCCACCTCGCCGGTCTCGATCCGGAAGCCGCGGATCTTGACCTGGTGGTCGTTGCGGGAGAGGTACTGGATCCGGCCGTCGGCCAGGGTGCGGACGAGGTCGCCGGTGCGGTACAGCCGGTCGGTCCCGGACCCCGACTCGCGGTCGGCGACGAACCGTTCGTCGGTCAGCTCGGGCAGGCCGAGGTAGCCGGCCGTCACCCCGGCGCCGCCGATGAGGAGTTCGCCGGGCACGCCGACGGGAACGCGCCGCCCGTACGGGTCGAGGACGCGGACGGTGGTGCCGGCGATCGGGCGGCCGATGGTGACCGGGCCCCCGGCCGGGTCGACCTCGTCGGTGGTGGACCAGACCGTGGTCTCGGTCGGTCCGTACATGTTGCGGATCCGGCCGTCGAGGTGCCCGGCCAGGCGGCGCACCAGGTCGGCGTCGAGGGCCTCGCCGCCGAGCAGCAGCTGTCGCAGGCCGCGCAGGGCCTCCGGGTCGGCCTCGTCGAGCAGGGTGCGGGCCCGCGAGGGGGTGCACTGCAGGTGGGTGACGCCGTGGGCGCGGATCAGCGCGGTCAGCTCGGTGTCGGCCGACCCGGCGGCGGTCGGGGTGGTGGCCGCCGTGCGGCGCAGCTCGGCCAGTCGGGGCAGGGCGGCCAGTGCGACGTCGGTGTCGACGCCGAAGTCGACCAGGCAGCCGATCTCGTCGACCCCGATCGCGGCCAGCCGGTGCACCAGCGGCAGGCACTCCTCGGCGGTGCCGATCAGCGAGCCGTGGCCCAGGTACCGGGCGCAGGCGTGGTCGAGCAGCGCCTCCTGGTCCTCCGCGGTGAAGTCGCCGCTGCGGACGTCCATGCCGAGGCCGCGGGCCAGGTTCTCGATCAGGCCGACCGAGCTGCGCAGGTAGTCGCGGAACGGCTGCCAGGCGTGGGCCCGGACGTCGGCCGCGTCCGCGCCGAGGTAGCTGTGCAGCATCAGGGTGACGTGCGGCTCGCCAGGGTGGCCGGCCTCCCGCCAGGCCTGGCGGTAGAGGGCGATCTTCTCGGCGAGCTCCTCGACGCTCTGGCCCAGCAGGTGGGTCAGCAGCCGGGCGCCGAGTCGGCCGGCCGTACGGCAGGTCTCGGGGTTGCCCGAGGAGGTGAGCCAGTACGGCAGTTCGGCCTGGACCGGGCGCGGCAGGACCTCGACGTCCACGGTGCGGCCGCCGGGCCCCTCGAAGGGGAGCCGTTCGCCGCGCCACAGCCGCCGCACCTGCTGGACCCCGGTGACGGTGAGCGTCTGACGGTCCTGGTAGGCGTCCTTGGCGAGGACGAAGTCGTCGGCGTGCCAGCCCGAGGCGAAGGAGAGGCCGACCCGCCCGCCGGACAGGTTGTCGACGACCGACCACTCCTCGGCCACGCGCACGGGGTGGTGCAGCGGCAGCACCACGCTGCCGGCGCGGATGCCGATCCGCTCGGTGGCCTGGGCGATCGCGGCGGCCAGCACCGAGGGGGCCGGGAACGGCCCGCCGAAGGCGTGGAAGTGCCGCTCCGGGAGCCAGACTGCGGAGAAGCCGTTGGTGTCGGCGAAGCGGGCGCCGTCCAGCAGCAGCCGGTACTGGTCGGGGCCGGGTTCGGCGCCGGCGGTGCCGCTGGCGAAGTAGAAGAGGCTGAACTCGGGGACGGCCGGGGCGGCCGGGGAGGTCGTCGGGGCGGGCGCCGCCGTTCCGGGGTCGGGGTTGACCACGACGCGATGGCCCCGGCTGAGGGTCCAGAGCAGCTCCAGGACGGAGATGTCGAAGGAGACGCTGGTGACGGCCAGCCAGGTCGCCGACTCCGCGCTGTCCGCGCTGTCCGCGAGCACGCGATCCATCGCCGCCAGGAAGGCGGTGAGGTTGCGGCGCAGCACGACGACGCCCTTGGGGCGGCCGGTCGACCCGGAGGTGTGGATGACGTAGGCGGGGGCGTCCGGGTCCACCGGCGCGGGTTCGGCGGGCGCGCCGCCGGCCTCGGCCGGAGCGTCGAGGTCGAGCAGGGGGGCGCCGGTCGGAGCGGTGTCCCGGGTCGCGGCGTGCACCACGATGGCGGCGGGCCGGGCGTCCTCGACCACGTGGGCCAGGCGGGCCGCCGGGTAGTCGGGGTCGAGCGGCAAGTAGGCGGCGCCGGCCCGGAGTACGGCGAGCATGGCGGCGGGCAGGTCGGTGCCGCGGCGCAGGCACAGGCCGACCCGGTCACCGGGACGCACCCCGGCGGCGCGCAGCCGGTCGAGCAACTCGTCGACCCGCGCGTCCAGTTGCGCGAAGGTGAGGGCCTGGTCCGGGCGACCGCCGGGCAGCACGGCCTCGGCGTCGGGGCGGGTGCGGACGGCTTCGGCGAAGGCCGTCACGACGTCCTGCGCGCCTTCGGGCAGCGGCCCGCCGTCCCCGGCGGAGACCAGCAGGGCCTGCTCCACGGGGGTGAGCGCGAGCAGCTCGGACAGGCGCAGGCCGGGGTCGGCGGCGCCGTGGGCGAGCACCCGCTGGAGCGCCGCGGTCAGCTCGCGCACGGTGGGGTCGTCGAACAGGTCTCGGCTGAACTCGCACACGCCGGACGTGAGTTCGCCGTCCCGGGCGAGCTCCAGGCTCAGGTCGGTGCGGCACAGGCCGTTGTCCAGATCGACCGGCTCGACCGTCACCCCGGGCAGGGCGATGTCCGGGGCGGGGACGTTCCGGTAGCCGAACTGCACCTGGTAGAGCGGCGCGTGGCTGAGGTCGCGGTCCGGGCGCAGCTCGCGGACCAGGCGCTCGAAGGGTACCTGGGCGTGGGCGAGCGCGCCGAGCGCGGTCTCCCGTACCCGGTCGAGCAGTTCGCCGAAGGTCGGGTCGCCGGAGAGGTCCGAACGCATCACCAGGCTGTTGACGAACATGCCCACGAGACCGGCGAGTTCGGGCCGGTCGCGGCCCGCCGTGGGCACCCCGACCACCACGTCCTGCTGGCCGGAGTGGCGCATCAGGACGGCCTGCCAGGCCGCCAGGGTGACCATGAACGGGGTGGCCCTGGCGGTGCGCGCCGCCTGCTCCACGGCCTCGGTGGTGGTGGCGTCCAGGGTGAAGTGCACCCGGCCGCCCCGGTGGCTGGGCACGGCCGGCCGGGGCCGGTCTGTGGCCAGCTCCAGGACGTGCGGGGCGCCGTCCAGCCGCTCGCGCCAGTACGCGAGCGGCTCGGCGAGGGCATCGTCGGTGAGCTCGCTGCGCTGCCACTGCGCCCAGTCGGCGTACTGCACGGTGAGCGGTTCGGGCACCGGGCCGCCCTCGCGGAAGGCCCGGTAGCGGGTGCAGAGCTCCTCCACCAGCACCGAGCGGGACCAGGCGTCGCCGACCAGGTGGTGGTTGACCACGACCAGCAGGGCGTGCTCGGGCGCGGAGCGGATCAGCAGGGCGCGCAGCAGCGGGCCGTGCTCCAGGTCGAACGGCAGGGCCGCCTCCCGCTCGGCCAGTTCGCGCTCCCGGTCCTCGTTCCAGCCGGCCCCGCCGTCCTCCGGCTCGACCACCCGGAGCACCGGGGCGGTGCGGTCCACGACCCGCTGCACCGGGCCGTCCCCGTCGTCGGCGATCACAGTGCGCAGCGCCTCGTGCCGCTCCACCAGGCCGGTCAGCGCGGCCTCCAGGGCGGCGACGTCCAGCGGGCCGGTGAGGCGCAGTCCGACGTACTCGTTGAACACCCCGAGGCCGGGGTTGAGCTGCTCGACGAACCAGAGCCGCTCCTGACCGAAGGACAGCGGCGCGGGCAGGGCCCGGTCGCGCTGCGGCAACGCGGGCGCGGCGGGGGCGGTGCCCGGGGAGGGGGAGGTGACCGGGGCCGCGCCGGCGCGGCCCCGGGCGCGGGCCTCGAAGGCGGCGCGCTGCTCGGGGGTGAGCCGGGCGAGGCGGTCCTCGCGGCCCCGGGTGTTCCGGTCTGCGGGGTTGGTCACTGCTGCTCCAGTTCGGCGATGATGCGGTCTTCGATCTCGACGGCGAGGTCGGCGATGCGGCCGCCCTCGAAGAAGACCCGGGCCGGGACGTCGACCTCGAACTCGGCGCGCAGCCGGGCCGCGATCTGGGCGGCCAGCAGCGAGTGGCCGCCGAGCTCCAGGAAGTCGTCCTCCACCCCGACCCGGTCGAGGCCGAGCAGTTCGGCGTAGATCTCGGCCAGGCGCTCCTCGGTCGGGGTGGCCGGGGCGGTGTACGGCGTGGCGAGTTCGGGGCGGGGCAGGGCCGCCGTCCGGGGCAGCTCGGCGGCCGGGGCGGTGGAGGTCCGCAGCGCGCCGTCCACGATCCCGGCGCCGACCCGGGCCACCACGGCCCGTCCGGGCGGCCCGTCCAGCAGGGCGGCGAAGGCGCGGGTGCCCTGTTCGGGGGTGAGTGCGCCGGCGAGCATGTCGGCCTGGAAGGCACGCAGGGCCTCGGGGACCTCGGCCTGGCTGGCCATGCCGACCTGGGCCCACATGTCCCAGTCGACCGCCACCGCGTGCCGCTCGCCGCGCGCCGCCTCGGCCTCCGCGACGGCGGCGAGGTAGGCGTTGGCGGCCGCGTAGTCGCACTGCCCGTAGGTCGGGATCAGGGTGGCGAGCGAGGAGCAGAGCACCAGCACCTCGGCCTCCCCGGGGTGCAGCGCGTCGAGCAGGTGGCGCAGGCCGGCGGTCTTCGGGGCGAGCACCGTGCGCATGCTGTCGTCGGGGCGCAGCTCGACCGAGCCGCCGCCGGGCACACCGGCCGCGTGGATCACGCCGTCGATCCGGCCGAAGGCCGAACGGGCCTGCTCCAGCGCCCGGTCGAGCGACTCGGCGTCGGTGACGTCGGCCCGGACGGCCAGCACCTCGGCGCCGGCCTCGCGCAGCCCGGCCAGGGCGGTCGCGGCGCTCTCGCCGCCTGCGCCGCGGCCGAGCAGGACGAGCCGCGCGACGCCGACGTGGGCCAGGTACCGGGCGAGGGTCAGGCCGATGCCGCCGAGACCGCCGGTGATCAGCCAGGTGCTGCCGGCGCGCACCCGGGCCGGGGCCGCCGGGACGGGGCGCTCGGCGCGCTCGACCGTACGGGAGAGCAGGGCGCCGTCGCGCAGGGCGAGCAGCCGGGCCGGGCCGGTGAGCACGGCGCGCACCACCGCGGCGGCCTCCGCCTCGTCGAGCGCGGCCCCGGCGGCGAGGTCGACCTGGGTGCAGTGCAGGTTGCGGTACTCCTCGCCGAACACCTGGACCGGGCCGCTGAGCAGGGCCGCGGCGGGCCGGGGCCGCTCGCCGGGGGCGGCCGGGAAGGCACCGGCGGTCACGACGCCGAGCCGCACCTCGTGCACGACGCTCTCGGCGGACATCGCCCGGGCGAGGTGGACCAGGCCGAAGTAGCCGTCGGTCTCGTCCGCGGTCTCGTCCAGTCCCCAGGCGTACAGGACGGCGGTGGGCGTACGGACCAGGGCGCGCAGGTCGGCCAGCAGCTTGGCGTACTGGGCCGGGTCGGTCGGGTCGAGCTCGTAGACGCCGCGGCGCACCCGCCGGTAGGCGGTGCCGGGCTGGACGGTGGTGACGATCTGGCCGCGCGCGGTCAGCAGGTCCACCAGCGGCTGGGCGGTGGCGGCCCGGTCCAGCAGGACCAGCCAGGTCTGGCGGCGGCCGACCAGCGGGTCCTCCTCGACCGGCTCGGTCAGCGGACGCCAGCCGATGGTCGCGTGCACCGCGTCGAGGTCCGAGGCGGGCAGTGCCGTCGCGGGCGCCTGGCCGGGGAGGGCCGGCTCGATCCAGTGCGGCAGCCGCTCGAAGGGGTAGCCGGGCAGGTCGGCGGGGCGGGCCGCGGCCTCCAGCGGCTCCCAGTCGACCTGGGCGCCGTGCGCCCACAGGCTGCCGAGGGCCAGGACGGCGCTGCCGGCCTCGTCCTCGGGGCCGCGCCGCCCACGGGTGGGCAGCGGCGGCTGGGCCAGCCTCGGTCCGGCGGTGCCCTCGGCGGCCGAGTGGGCCAGGTCGGTCAGCACGCTGCCGGGGCCGGTCTCCACCAGCACCATCCGCTCGTCGAGCGCCGCCAGGCGGGCGAGCCCGTCGCGGAACCGGACCGGGGAGAGCATCTGGCGCGTCCAGTACCCGGGGTCGGTGGCCTGCTCCGGGGTGATCCAGTCGCCGGTGAGGTTGGAGACGAACGGCACGGTGGGCTCGCGCAGCGTCACCTTGGCCAGCTCGGCGGCGAACTGCTCGGCGGCCGGAGCGCACAGGGCGCTGTGGAAGGCCCGGTCCACCGGCAGCGGCAGCGCGCGCAGGCCGCGCTCGCCGAGTTCGGCGGCGGCCCGTTCGACGGCTTCCGGGGCGCCGGACAGCACGGTGGCGGCCGGTCCGTTGACGGCGGCGAGGTCCAGGCCGTGCCGGGCGGCGAGCTCGGCGGCCGCCGCCTCGTCCAGCGGGACGGCCAGCATCGCGCCGGGCGCGGTCCCCTCCATCAGCCGGCCGCGGGCGGCGACCAGGGCGAGCGCCTCGGGCAGGTCGAGGACGCCGGAGAGCAGCGCCGCGGTGTACTCGCCGAGGCTGTGGCCGAGCAGCGCGGCCGGGCGGACGCCCCAGTGCCGCCACAGCGCGGCCATCGCGTGGCCGACCGCCAGGACGGCGGGCTGGGTGACGGAGCTGCGGCGCAGCAGGTCGGCGTCGCCGTCGCGGAGCAGGTCGACCAGGTCGAGTCCGAGGTGCGGGCGCAGCAGCTCGGCGGCCTCGTCCAGGGCGGTCCGGAACACCGGGTGCGCCCCGTGCAGGCCGAGGGCCATGCCCGGGTACTGGGCGCCCTGGCCGGGCAGCAGGAAGGCGACCGGCGCGGCGCCCTGCTCGGCGCGGGCCCGGACGGACTCCCGGCGGCCGCCGCCGCGCAGCGCGGCCACGGCCCCGGCGGTGTCGCTCGCGACCACGACCCGGCGCTGGACCAGCTGGCGGCGGCCGGTGCGCAGCGTCCGGGCGACGTCCGCCAGCGGGCGGTCCGGGTGGGCGGTGAGGTCCTCGGCGAGCCGCTCGGCGGCGGCGTCCAGGGCGGTGCTGGTGCGGGCGGACAGCGGCAGGGCGACCGGGACGCCGGCCGGCTCGGCGGCCTCGCGGGCGGCCGCCTCGGGAGCCTGCTCCAGGATCACGTGCGCATTGGTCCCGCCGATGCCGAAGGCGCTGACGGCGGCCCGGCGCGGGCCCTCGGCGACCGGCCAGTCGGTGAGGGCGGACGGGACGAAGAACGGGCTGTCGGCCAGGCCGAGTTCGGGGTTGGCGGACTCGGCGTGCAGGCTGGCCGGGATCCGGCCGCTGCGGACGGTCAGGATGGTCTTGATCAGGCCGGTGACGCCCGCGGCGGTGTCCAGGTGGCCGAGGTTGGACTTGACCGAGCCGAGGCCGCACCAGCCGGTGGACGAGCGCAGTTCGGTGTCCTGCTCGGCGCGGAAGGCGGCGGTGAGCGCCTCGACCTCGATCGGGTCGCCGATCGGGGTACCGGTGCCGTGCGCCTCGACGTAGCCGATGGTGTCCGGGGCGACGCCCGCGACGGAGAGCGCCTCGCGGATCACGGCGGTCTGGCCGGCCACTCCCGGAGCGGTGTAACCCGCCTTGTTGGCACCGTCGTTGTTGACGGCCGAGCCGAGGATGACGGCGTGCACCCGGTCGCCGTCGGCGAGCGCGTCGGCGAGGCGCTTGAGCACCACGACGCCCGCGCCGTTGCCGAAGACCGTACCGGCCGCCTCGGCGCCGAAGGGGCGGCAGTGCCCGTCCGGCGACTCGATGCCGCCGGGCACCGGCAGGTAGCCGGAGCGGTGCGGCACGGTGACGGTGACGCCACCGGCCAGTGCCAGGTCGCACTCCTCGGACAGCAGGCTCTGCACCGCGAGGTGCACCGCCACCAGCGAGGTCGAGCAGGCGGTCTGCACGCTCACCGCCGGGCCGCGCAGGTTGAGCTTGTACGCGGCCCGGGCGGCGAGCTGGTCGGGCTGGTTGCCCTGGAAGAGCATCGGCACGCCGAGCGAGTCCCGCAGGTCGGTGCGCGGCAGCAGGTTGTGGATCAGGTAGGTGCTCAGCAGCGACCCGGCGTAGACCGCGATCGGCCCGCGCGCCCGGTCGGGGTCGCAGCCGGCGTCCTCCAGTGCCTCCCAGGCGCACTCCAGGAAGATCCGCTGCTGCGGGTCGATGACCGATGCCTCCAGCGCGTTGTAGCCGAACAGCTGGGAGTCGAAGCCGGCGACGTCCGACAGCACGCCCTTGGCGGCGACGTACCCCGGCTTGCCGGCCTCGGCGTCCGGCACTCCGGCGGCCCGCAGCTCCTCGGGGCCGAACCGGCTGATCGCCTCGGTGCCGGCTGCCAGCAGCTCCCACAGCGCGTCGACGGAATCGGCTCCGGGGAAGCGGCCCGCGAGGCCGACGACGGCGACCCGGCCGTCGGTCCCGGCCGTGTCGGGAAGGACCGGCTGTGCGTTCAAGGTGTTCTCCGTGGTGTGGTGGGCTCCGCGCGCGGCGGGGCAGGCAGGAGCGGGTACGACCGAGTGCGTGACCGGGCTCAGACCGCCATGAGGTAGCGCTGGAAACGGGGCATCAGGAACTCCAGGGCCCGGACCTCGACGGGAGTCAGCTCCGGGTGCCAGACGTCCCAGAGCAGGACGGCGCGCTGCTGGGTGCCCTTGTTCCAGGCCTCGTGGATGAAGCTGTCGTCGAAGAGGATGACCTTGCCCTCCTCCCAGCCGCGCTCGTCGTCGCCGACCTTGATGGCGCAGCCGGGCGGGACGATCAGCGGCAGGTGCGCGGTGAGCAGCAGGTTCACGCCGCCGGTGTGCGGGGTGATGTGCACGCCGGGATTGAGGATGGTGAACATGCCGTCGCGCGGCCCGTGGGGGGTCGCGGAGAGGGCGGCGTGGGTCTCGGGGCAGCGCTCCCGGACCTCGTCGCGCCAGCTCCCGTTGCGGTAGAGCTGGTAGGTGTCCCAGCCCTGCCAGCCGAGCTCCTTGGTGTAGAGGTCCTCGTACGGGGCGAAGCGGGCCTGCTCCTCGCGCAGCGCCAGGAACTCCGCCTTGATCGGCTGGTAGGCCTCCTCCACCCGCGCCACCCAGGGCAGTTCGGCGGTGTCGTGCCAGGGCAGGGCGCTGATTCCGGGGAAGAACAGCCGGGTCGGCTCCTGGTCGTCGTGCAGGTACTCCGGGGCCTGCTCCCCGGTGAGGATGCGCAGGCACTCCTCGACCCGCTCCAGCCCCTCGGTGCCGAGGAAGCCGTGCAGTTCCGTCATCACGCTCTGGACGTCCATGGATTCAGTCCCTCCCTGTCGGTGTGTCCTGGTGGGCGGCGGTCGCCCCCTCGGCCCGGTCCCGGGCCTCGCGGCGGGCCCTGGCCCGGGCGCGGACGGCGTTCTGGCGCCGCTCGCCGCGTGGTTCGGCGGCCTCGGCCGGGGTTCGGCCGTCCGCGGTGCCGGTGCCGCCGGTGAGTCCGGCCGCGAACTCGGCGATGGTCGGCCGGCCGAAGATGTCCACCAGCCGGATCGGTCGCTCCAGCCGCCGGGCCAGCTCCAGTTGGAGCCGGGCCGCCAGCAGTGAGTCGCCGCCGGCTTCGAAGAAGTTGGTGTGCCGGCCCACCGGACCGCTGCCCAGCAGCAGCCGCCAGGCATCGGCGACGACCTGCTCGACGCCTGCCAGCGGGACGGCGTCGGCGGGCCGCGCGACGGCGTCGGGCCGCGGCAGCCGAGCCCGGTCGCGTTTGTTGGTGCGGGTCCTGGGCAGCGCGTCCAGCAGCATCACGGTGTCCGGCACCACCGCCGCCGGCAGCCGCTCGGCCAGGTGCGCCCGCAGCTCGGCGCCGGTGACCCCGGGCGCGGCGACCGCGTAACCCACCAGCCGTCGGGCCGAGCCCTCGCCGTGCGCGCCGGCCGCGGCCTCGCGGACCCCGGGGTGCGACTCCAGCAGGGCCTCGATCTCCTCCAGCTCGATCCGGTTGCCCCGGATCTTCAGCTGGCTGCCGATCCGGCCGGTGAACGCCAGCTCGCCGTCCGGCAGGCGGCGGCCCAGGTCCCCGGTGCGGTACAGCCGGCCGCCCTCCTCCCAGGCGTCGGCGACGTACGCCCGGGCGCTCTCCTCGGGCCGGCGGTGGTACGAGCCGGCCAGGAAGTCGCTGCGCAGGTGGATCTCGCCGACCACCCCGACCGGGCAGAGCCGGCCGCGGTGGTCCAGGACGACCGCCTCCCGGCCCGGGATCGGGCGCCCGATCGGCACCCCGGCCGGGAACTCCTCACCCGGAGACAGCTCCCGGTGGGTCGCCAGCACGCACTCGGTGGGCCCGTACAGGTTGTGCAGCCGGGGCCGGTCGGGGCGGTGCGCCCAGGCGGCGGCCAGGGCCACCGGGAGCACCTCGCCGGCCATCAGCACGTGCTCCAGGTCGGGCAGGCGCGTCCCGGTGGCGTCCAGCGCCTCGGTGACCAGCTGGAAGAAGGCCGGGACGGTCTGGATCTGGGTGATCCGCTCGGCCCGCAGCCACTCGGCCACCGCCACCGGGTCGCGGCGCAGCCCCTCCGGCGGCAGGCAGAGCACCGCGCCCGAGCAGAGCGCGGCGAACACCTCGGTGTACGCGGCGTCGTAGGTGAACGGCGCCCACTGGGCGATCCGGCTGTCCGGCCGGATGCCGAAGTGCTCGCGTTGCCAGTCGGCGAACTGGGCGAGCGCCGCGTGCGGAAGGGCGATCCCCTTGGGGGTGCCGGTGGACCCGGAGGTGTAGACCAGGCAGAGCGGGTCGCCGGGAGCCGCGGCGGAGGCGGCCGGGGCGGGGCCCGCGGCGGCCTCGTCGTGCGGCACGTGCGGGTCGAGGGTCTCGACCGGGACACCGGCGAAGCGCCCGGCGTCCTCGCGCAGCCCGGGGTGCCGGGCCAGTGCGCTCTCGGCGGCCAGCAGGCAGACCGGTTCGGCGTCGGCCAGCAGGGTCGTCAGCCGGGCGTCCGGGTCGGCCGGGTCGAGCACCGCGAAGGCGGCACCGGTCTTGGCGACGCCGAGGATCGCGGCGGTCTGCACCGGGCCGGCCGGGAGCAGTACCGAGACGAACCGGCCGGGTGCGGCGCCGTGCGCCAGCAGCCGGGTCGCGATGGCGTCGCTCCATGCGTCGAGCTGCCGGTAGGTCACCGTCAGCCCGTAGGCGCGGATCGCGGGGGCGTCCGGGTGGGCGGCCGCCCGGGCCCGGAACAGCTCGGACACCGGGACGGCGTGCTCGGCGCGCGCCTCGCCCGCCGGGCGGGCCGGCCGCGGGGTGGGCAGACCGGGGTCGGCGAGCTCGACCGCGTCCAGGGAGGCCTCGGGCGCGGCCAGGGCGGCCCGCAGCAGGGCGTGGAAGTGCCGGGCGAACCGGGCGGCGAAGTCCGGGCCGAACCGGTCCGCGGCGTACTCCAGACCGCCGTCGATCCGGTCGGGGTGCTCGTCCAGGGCCAGCGTGAGGTCGTACTTGGCCGTGCCGGTGGGGAGTTGGCGCAGCACACCGGTGGCCGCGCCCAGCCGGACCTCGGTCGGCGGCGCGTCCTGGAAGACCAGTGAGGCCTGCGCCAGGCTCGGCCGGCCCGGCTCGCGGGGTAGGCCGAGGCCGGCCACCAGCCGGTCGAAGGCGACCAGCGGACGGCCGAGGTCGGCCGCCAGCGCCCGCCCGGTACGGGCGACCAGCTCGGTGAAGGACGGCGCGCCGGCCAGGTCCACCCGCACCGGCAGGGTGTTCACCAACGAGCCGACCAAAGGCTCCAGTTCCGGCCGGTCGCGGTTGGCCGCCGGGACGCCGACGACCACGTCGTCGCTGCCCGCGTAGCGGCCCAGCAGCACCGCGTACACCGTGAGCAGCAGGGTGAACGGCGTGGTGCGCAGCCGCGCCGCCCCCTGCCGGAGCAGGGCCGTCAACTCCGGTGCCAGCGCCACCGGCAGGGTCTCGCCGGAGCCGGCCGGCCGGGTCGTGGCGGGCACGTCGGTGGGCAGGTCGAGCACCCCGGGGTGCCCGTCGAGCCGCTTCAGCCAGTACTCCAGCTGCTCCTGACGGACCGCCACGGCGATGTCGCCGGCGCAGTCGGCCGCGTGGTCGGCGAAGCCCAGGTCGAGGGCGGGCGGCGCCTCGGCCAGGCCGAGGCGCGCGGCGTAGAGCGCGGCCAGCTCGCGCACGGCCACGCCGATGGACCAGCCGTCCACCGCGAGGTGGTGCGCGGTGCACAGCAGTACCGAGCGCTCGGGGCCGGTGCGGACCAGGGTGAGCCGCAGCAGCGGCCCGCCGGCCAGGTCGAAGGGGCGGACCGCCTCCGCGCGGGCGAGCGCGGCCACCTCCTCGGGCGTCGCGTCCAGGACGGCGAGGGCCGGTACGACGGACGGTGCGAGAATCAGGACCGGGCCCTCCTCCCGCAGTTCGCAGCGGGCGGCGAGCACCGGGTGACGGTCCACCAGATCGGCGAACGCCCCCTGGAGGGCGGCCGGGTCCACCGGACCGGTCAGTTCGAGCGCGGCGGGCAGGTGGTAGGCGGGCGAGTCCGGGGCGAGGCGGTGCAGTAGCCACAGCTGGCGCTGCTGGTCGGTCATGGGGACCGTGTCGGGTGCGGACCCCGCCGTACGGCCCGCCGGGCCCACCGCGGACGGCCGGGTGCGGGCCAGCGCGGCCGGGGTCGGATCGGTGTAGAACTCGGCGAGCGACGGCGCGCCGCCGAAGCGGGCCCGGACCCGACCGAGCAGCCGGGTGGCGGCGATGGAGTTGCCGCCGGCGGCGAAGAAGTCGTCGGTGGTACCGACCCGCTCGGTCGACAGGCCCAGCACCTCGGCCCAGAGCGCGACGGCGGCCCGCTCGGCCCCGGTGACCGGCTCGGTCCGCTGCGCGCCGGCGAACTCCTTGACCCGGCGCAGCAGCGCGGGCCGGTCCACCTTGCCGCTGGTGTTCAGCGGCAGCACGGGCAGCACGGCGATCGTGCCGGGAACGGCGGCCGCGGGCAGCCGCTCGCGCAGGTGACGGCGGAGCACCTCGGGCAGTGCGTCGTCCTCGGCCCGGGCGGTGACGAAGGCGACCAGCCGGGGGCGGTCCGACTGCTCCCGGTCCACGACCACGGCCGCCTGGCGGACCCCGGGGTGGGCGGTCAGCAGGGACTCCACCTCGCCGACCTCGATGCGGTGGCCGAGGATCTTCACCTGCTGATCGGCCCGGCCCAGCACGACGATCCGGCCGTCCGGAAGGTGCCGGGCCAGGTCGCCGGTGCGGTAGACGGTGCCGCCGGCCGGGTCGACCGGGTCGGACACGAAGGCGGCGGCGGTGAGTTCGGGGCGGTTCCAGTACCCGGCGGTCACGCCGGCCCCGCCGACCACCAGCTCGCCGACGGCGCCGCGCGGCACCGGCCGCAGCTGCCGGTCCAGGACGTAGCACACCGTGCGGGCCACCGGGTGTCCGACCGTGACGGGCTCGCCCGGCACCACCTGCCCGACGGTGGACCAGATCGTGGTCTCGGTCGGCCCGTACAGGTTCCACAGCTCGGCGCAGCGCGCGAGCAGCCGGTCGGCGAGTTCGCCGTCCAGGGCCTCGCCGCCGCAGAGCGCCCGCAGCCCGGGCAGCCCCGGCCAGCCGCCGTCCAGCAGGCCGCGCCAGAGCGAGGGGGTGGCCTGCATCGCGGTGGCGCCGCTGCTCTCCAGCAGCGCGCCCAGCGCCTCCGCGTCGCGGACGCTCTCGCGCGGGGCGACCACGACCCGACCGCCGGCCAGCAGCGGCGCGAACAGTTCCAGGACGGAGATGTCGAAGGTGATCGAGGTGACGGCGAGCAGGGTGTCGTCGGGGCCGAGGCCCGGCTCGGCGGAGACCATGCTGTGCAGCAGGTTGGCCACGCAGCCGTGCGGCACCGCGACGCCCTTGGGCAGCCCGGTGGAGCCCGACGTGTACATCAGGTACGCGAGGTCCTCGGGTGCCGGACCGGTCGTCGAAGTCCCGACCGCCTCCGACCCCTCGGCCAGCAGCGTGGCCGGGTCGGCGGCGGGCAGGCCGGGGAGGGCGTCGCCGATCAGCAGCCGGGCGCCGCTGTCGGTGAGCACGTGCTCGACCCGCGCGGCGGGCATGCCTTCGTCGAGCGGGACCAGGACGGCTCCGGCCCGCCAGATGCCGACGATCAGCGGCACCAGTGCGGCGCCGCGGTCGACGCGCAGGGCCACCCGGTCGCCGGGCGCGACGCCGTGGCGCGTCGCCAGCCGGTGGGCGACCCGGTCGGCGGCCGCGTCGGCGGCGGCCCGGGTGAAGGCGGAGCCGGGCGACTCGACGGCCGGCGCGGCGCCGTCCCGCCGGGCGAGTTCACGCAGCGCCTCGGGGACGGTGGCCCAGGAACGCCCGCCGTCGGGCGCCCGGTTGAAGTCCACCAGGACCTGGCGGCGCCGCTGCTCGGAGAGCACCGGCAGCTCGGCCAGCGGCCGGTCCGGGTCGGCGACAGCGGCCTCCAGCAGGCACAGCAGCGAGTCCGCGAAGTCGGCCACCGTCTCGGGGGAGAGCAGCGCGGTGCGGTACTCGAGCGTGGCGTCCAGCGCACCCGAGGGGCGCGGCCGGAGGAAGAAGGTCAGGTCGTACTTGGCGGTGCCGCTGTGCGAGGGCGCGGGGGTGGTCCGGACGCCGGGCAGCTCCAGGGTGGTGGTGGGGCCGCTGTGGAAGGAGTACATCAGCTGGAACAGCGGGGTCCGCCCGCCGGCGGCGCGGCCGAGGCGCTCCACCACCAGGTCGAAGGGGGTGTCCCGGTGCCGGAGGTCGGCCTTCAGGTGCTGCCGGGTCCGGGCCAGGGCCTGTCGGAAGCCCGGCTCGCCGCCGAGGTCGCCGCGGTGGGCCACGATGTTGAGCAGCGGCCCGACCACGCCGGCCAGGGCGGTCCGGTTGCGGGTCGCCACCGGCATGCCGACCACCAGCTCGTCCTGGCCCGTCCAGCGGGCGGCGGTGGCGCAGAAGGCGGTGAGCAGCACGGTGGACAGGCTGGCCAGTTCGGCCCGGCCGAAGGCGCTGAGCCGGGCCGCCAGCTCGGCGGGGACGGTGAAGTGGTGCAGCGCCCCGGCGACCGGGTCGCCGGAGCGGCCGGGATCGGCGGGCAGGTCGGCGGTGGGCAGTTCCCCGTCCAGCCGGGACGTCCAGTGGTCGAGCCCGCTGCCGTCGCCTGCCTCGGCGCGCTGCCAGGCGGCGTAGTCGCCGAAGTCGGGCCCGACGGCCCGGGCCGGCGCCTCGGCGGTGCCGAGCGCGGCGGCGTAGCAGGCGGCCAGGGACTCCAGGAAGACGCCGAAGCCCCAGGCGTCGACCACGATGTGATGGGCGGTGAACAGCAGGAGCGAGCGATCCTCGTCCAGCAGGAACAGCTGGGTCCGCATGAGCGGGGGCCGGCTGAGGTCGAAGGGGACGGCCACGGCGCGGGCGGTGAGTTCGGCGAGCCGGTCCGTGCGGTCGGACTCCGGTACGCCGGTCAGGTCGACGGTCTCGACGGCGGCGTGGACGCGGTCGGCGAACAGCTGCCACGGCTCGCCGTCCGCGTCGGCGACGACGGAGCAGCGCATCATCTCGTGCCGCTCCGCGACGGCGGCCAGCGCCCGCTCCAGGGCGGCCACGTCGAGCGGGCCGCTGACCTCGAAAGCGGCGCTCTCGTTGTGCAGGGCGGTGCCGGGCAGCACCTGCTCGGCCCGCCAGATGGACCGCTGGGCGTAGGAGACCGGGGCGCGGCCGCGGTCGGTGCGGACCGGCAGGGAGGTGTCGCGGCTCATCGGCGCTCACCCGCCGGCGAGGCCCCGTCGCGGCCGGCGGTGACGGCCGCGGCCAGCCCGGCGACGGTGGGGGCGCCGACGTACACCCGCAGCGGCACCTCGACGCCGAAGCGGGTGCGCAGTCCGTCCAGCAGCCGGGCGATGCCCAGCGAGTCCCCGCCGAGCAGGGCGAAGTCGTCGTGCCGGCCGACGCTGGGCACGTGCAGCAGCTCGCGCCAGAGTTCGGCGATCTCGGCCTCCAGGCCCTCCAGCGGCTGTTCGCCGGTGTGGTCGGCCCGGGCGGCGGCGAGGCTCGGCAGCGCCCGCCGGTCGGCCTTTCCGCTGAGGGTGCGCGGGATCGCGGGGAGCCGGAGGTAGAGGGCGGGTCGGGCGGCGGCGGGCAGGCCCTCGGCGGCGTGCGCGCGCAGCTCCTCGTCGGTGACGTCGCCGGCGACCAGGTAGGCGCAGAGCACCGGCTCGCCGTCGGCCTCCTCGACCAGGGCGGCGCAGACGTCCGCCACCGCGGGGTGGCGGCGCAGCAGGTCCTCGATCTCGCCGAGTTCGACCCGGGCGCCGTTCACCTTGACCTGCTGGTCGCGGCGGCCCAGGACCTCCAGGGTGCCGTCGGCGCGCAGCCGGCCGAGGTCGCCGGTGCGGTAGCGGTCCGCCGCGACGAAGCCGCCGCGCGCTTCGCCCAGGTAGCCGCACAGCGGGAACGGGGTGCGGATCTCGATCTCACCGATCGCCTCCGTCACCGGGCGCCCGCCGGCCAGCACGCTGACCTCGACCCCGGGCATCGGCCGGCCGGCCGGGACGGTCTCGGCCTCGGCGTCCTCGGCGGTGAGCCGACGGAAGACCTTGGTCATGGTGGTCTCGGACGGCCCGTAGAGGTTGACCAGCTCCTTGTCCGCCGCGAACAGGGCCCGCCACCAGGCGATGTCGGCGGGGCGGATCGGCTCCCCGGCCAGCAGCACGGCGCGCAGGTGCGGCAGGGAGTCGGCGGACAGCCCGGCGGCGCGCAGGGTGCGGAACACGGTGGGGACGCAGTGCAGCAGCTCGATCCGCTGCTCGGTCAACCAGCGGCCGAGGGCGGCGCCGACGGGGATCGCGCCGGGTGCGGGGACCACGGCGGTGCCGCCCGCGCAGAGCGGGACGAGGGCGTCGCGCAGGAAGGCGTCGAAGCCGGGGGAGGTGAGCATGGAGACCCGGGTACCGGGCGCGACGCCGAACTCGGCGATCTCCCAGTCCAGGAAGTGCGCGACCGCCTCGAAGCTGCCCCGGATGCCCTTGGGGCGGCCGGTGGTGCCCGAGGTGAAGTAGACGTAGCCGGCGTCGGGGCCGCCGACGCCGCGCCAGCCGTCGGCCTCCCAGGGCAGGGTGGTGACCGACTCGGCGGCGAGCAGGGGCAGTTCGTCCTGGCCGGCGGCGGCCAGCGCGGAGCGGCCGGCGGCGTCGGCGAGTACGGTGCCCGGCCGCAGGTCCTCCAGCAGGGCCGTCCAGCGGGCGGCGGGCTGGCGGGTGTCCACCGGCGCGAACGGGCGGCCCACGGCGGCGCAGGCGAGGATCGCCGCGACCACCGGGACCGGGTCGGCGCAGGCCACCAGGACCGGGCCGGTGCCGTCGGCGAGCCGGGCCCGCAGACCGGTGGCCAGCTCGGCCAGTTCCCGGTGGCTCCAGACCCGGGCGGCGGTGGCGAGGGCAGGGGCGGTGGCTCGACTCTCGACCTGGTCGGCCCAGCGGTCGAGGATGCTCGTGTGGCTCACAACTCTCCGTTCATGATCCGGCGGGCCACGACCGTCAGCGGGTCGAGGGAGGGGAGGGCCTCGCTCAGACCGGCGTCCTCGATCGCCCTGGTGACCAGGTGCAGCTCGGTGCAGGCGGCGACGAAGGCCCGCACGCCGTAGCGGCGCAGGGTCTCGCGCAGGAAGTCGATGGTGCGGGCCGGGTCCTCGCCGCGCTTGAGGCGGTGGATCTCCTCGTGCAGTGCCTCCTGGTCGGCCGGGCGCAGCCCGACCAGCCGTTCGGCGGCGCGGGCCCCGGCCGGGCCCGAGGTGAGGAGGCCGGCCCGGGCGGTGCCGGAGGAGCAGAGCAGCAGGTGCGGTTCGGTGGCCGCGGCCAGTTCCTCGTGCACCACGTCGATCAGCGAGACGCAGCGCGCCGCGAGGTCGGCCGGCAGGTCGCCGAGCACGTGGTGGGCGGTGATGCAGGCGATCACCGTGCGCTCCGCGCCGGCCGCCAGCAGGCCGCGCAGCGAGGACTCCACGGCGCGCCGCAGGAGGTCGAGTTCGCCGCTGCTGATGGCCAGGGTGCGGTCCACCACGGCCGGGTCGGACCAGAGCAGCAGTCGGGGCGTGTCCTGCTCGGGGCGGAGCCGGCAGGCCCGGTAGACGGTGCGCAGCAGTTCGACGGAGGCCAGCGGCCCCATGCCGCCGAGGACTCCGATCAGCGGGTGGCGCGGACCGGTGCCGGGGTCGAGGGTCTGCCCGGCGGCGGTGAGGGTCATCCCAGACACGGCAGATCGAACTCCTCGACGAAGAGGGCGAAGGTCGCGACGAGCATCAGGTAGTCGGTGTCCAGATGGGCGTGCACGTGGCGGCCGCCCGCTCGCTGACGCTCCGTCAGGGCGGCGACGGTGTCCGGGTTGAAGTAGCCCTGGCGGCGGACGGTCGCGGGGGAGATCAGTTCCTCGAACCAGTCGGCGCCGGTGCTCAGCAGGTGGCTGCTGGTCTGGCCGCGGAAGCCGTACTTCTGTCGGTCGAGCACCTCGGCGGGGACCAGCCCCTCGGCCGCCCGGCGCAGCACGGCCTTCTCCCGGCCGTGGGCGAGCATCAGCTCCGGCGGCAGCGTGGTGGCGTGCTCGACCACGGCGCTCGCCAGGAAGGGGAAGCGCAGCTCGACGCCGTTGGCCAGGGCCATCCGGTCACCGTGGTCGCCGAGCAGGTGGTCGGCGAGCCGCAGGTGGTAGTCGAGGTAGGAGCGCTGGTGCAGCGGATGGCGCCCGGCCAGCCGCTCGGGGTCGACCAGACGCTGGCCGGTGACGGAGAAGTCGTCCAGCGCGTAGGCCAGGTCCTCGGCGTACAGCTCGCGGCGGAACTCCTGGGCGGGCAGCTGGTCCTGCTCGTAGGCCAGGTCGACGCCCCACATCCGTTCGCGGAACTCCCGTTCCAGGGAGGCGTCCAGGCCGGTGAGCCGGCTGCCGCCGAGGCCGGTGGCGTCGAAGCGGTAGCCGGGGTAGCCGCCGAACAGCTCGTCGGCGCCCTCGCCGCTGAGTGCGCCGACCGTTCCGGCGGCGCGCACGGCCTCGGACAGGGCGAGCGAGCAGACGTTGTACGACTCGCGCACCGGGGTCTCGGCGTGCCGCACCATGGCGGTGATCCGCTCGGCCACCTCGGTCTCGCCGACCGGGACCTCGTGGTGGTCGGTGCCGAGCTTGCCGGCGACCAGCCGCTGGTGCGGGCCCTCGTCGAAGTCCCGGTCGGGGAAGGTGACCGAGAAGCTGGGCCAGGCGTGGCCGGGCCGGGCCCGGGCCATCAGGGCGCCGATCATGCTGGAGTCGAGGCCGCCGCTGAGGTACATGCCGATCGGCACGTCCGCGAGCAGCCGGCTGCGGACGGCCGCGTCGAGCAGCTCGACGGTGCTGTCGGCGTACCGGCCCAGCTCCCGGTCCAGGTCCTCGGGGGCGACCGGGTCGAGGTCGGTGGCGAGCGGGAAGTCGAGGTCCCAGTACCGCTCGGTACGCACCCCGGCGTGGTCGGCGATCAGCCGCTCCCCGGGGCGCAGCGCGCTGATGTCCTCGAACATGGTGCGCGGGCTGACCAGCCCGGGCAGGGTCAGTACCTGGTCGAGGCCGCGCAGGTCGACCCGGGCGCGGACGGCCGGGTGGCGCAGGATCGCCTTGACCTCGGAGGCGAAGATCAGCAGGCCGTCGGCGACGGTGTAGAAGAGCGGGACGATTCCGGCGCGGTCCCGGGCGAGCAGCAGCCGCCGCTCGGCGGCGTCGTGCAGCGCGAAGCCGAACTGGCCGTCCAGGTGGGCCGTCAGGTCCTTGCCGTACTCCCGGTACAGGTGGACCAGTACCTCGGTGTCGTTCTCGGTGCGGAAGCGGTGGCCGCGGCGGCCCAGCGCGGTGCGCAGCTCGCGGTGGTTGTAGATCTCGCCGTTGCAGACCGAGACCACGGACCCGTCCTCGGTGCGGTGCGGCTGGTTGCCGTGGGAGAGGTCGTTCAGGGCCAGCCGGCGGAAGCCGAGGCACACGCCGTCGGCGGCGTGGAGGCCGTCGTCGTCGGGGCCGCGGTGCACCAGGCACGCCGTCATCTCCCGGACCGCGTCGGCGTCGGCTGGGCGGCCACCGCCCAGGACGAATACGCCGGTTATTCCGCACATTCTGTCCGCCCGCTCCCGTCGTGTCTTCGGCGCTCGCCGTTGGAAATAGTCTGGAAATATCCGAAAGAAGTTCGGACGGGTAGCACCGTAACAGACTCGGATGGTGCCGGGAAGTCCAAGATCGTTATTGCTTTACCCGAGGGTTTTCGGGCGCAACTGACTTACTGCATGGCCTGGTTGAGCGTTTTACGGGCATGCAGAAATCCGGGCTGGACCAATCCGAAAATTACCGCCTAAAGTCTCCGGGGAGGCCTGTGCAGGCTTCACCGAATTGACTGTGGAAGGGAAAGCGAAAGTTATGACCGGATGGCCCGCCATATTGCACGACGAGGTGGCCCGGTGGACGCCGTGGCATCGCGACGCCGAGCCGAACGGGCGGTCCGGGCCCGTACGCGTCTACTGCCTGCCGCATGCCGGGGGCGCCGCGAGCGCCTACCTGCCGTGGGCCCGGGCGACCGACCAGCCCGACCTGACGATCGTTCCGGTGGAACTGCCGGGCCGGGGCACCCGTCTCGCCGAGCCGCCGATGGCCGCCATGGACGAGGTCGTCGACGGCCTGCTCGCGGTGCTGGCGAGCCGCCCGGCCGACGAGCCGTTCCTGCTCCTCGGCCACAGCATGGGCGCGCGGGTCGTCTACGAGACGACCCGCCGGCTCGCCGCCGACGGGCGGCCGCTGCCGCTCTCCCTCGTGGTCTCCGGTGGCCGGGCGCCCGGCACGCCGGACGTGGCCCGGCTGCACGACCTCACCGACGACGACCTCCTGGAGCGCATCGTCGAACTCGGCGGAACCCCGGCCGAGGTCCTGGAGTTCCGGGACCTGATGCGGATGCTCCTGCCGGTGCTCCGGGCGGACGTCACGCTGCTGGCCGAGTACAACGAGCGGATCCGGCCGACCGTGCTGCCCTGCCCGGTGCTGGCGCTCGGCGGCACGGACGACCTGATGGCCGGACCGGAGTGGATCACCGGTTGGCGCTCCACCACGGCGGCGCGCTTCCGCCACCGCATCCTGCCGGGCGACCACTTCTTCCTGCACCAGCAGCAGGCCGAGGTGCTGGGGGAACTCGCGGCGGAGGCCCGGGCGGGCCTGGAGGCGCAGGACGCCTGACCCCGGCCGCCCGGCCCCGCGGTCCGGGGC
>NZ_JBHVVI010000123.1:0-25886 GCF_042883685.1 Kitasatospora sp. NPDC058190 | reverse complement strand
TGTTCCGGCCAGCTCTGTACGTGTGCGGGCCAGGATCGGGGCGGCGGACTCGTCGAGGCAGGTGATGCGGATCTCGGTCTGGCGCACTCCGGCACTTGCCATCGCCCGGACGGCGAAACGTAGGTGCTCGACCAGGTGCTGTTGCTCGAAGGTCCGGCTGCCGGTGTCCCGGCCGGCGGTCACCAGGGCGAACAGTTGGAAGTGGGCGAGCATGCCGGGCGCGTCGAAGTGCTGGGCACGCACGACTCGTTGGCTGGCGGCCAGCCGGACCGGCGCGGCCGAGCGGGGATCGGCGGCCAGGGCCTGGGATCTCCGCTGGGCCGCCTCCAGGGCCAGGGCATTGGTCGGGTCGGCTGCGACCTCGCTGCCACGAATGGTGGCGACGACCTTGCGCGGGTCGACGGTCGCGACCGCCGTATGCGCTGCCAGGGGGACGAGCGGAGCCAAGGTGAGCATCTGGAAGTCATCCGGCAGCGCCGAGAGCAGGAAGTCTTCGGCTCGTCGTATGTGCGCGAAGCCTGTCGGGGCCGGGGTCACGAACCGGTCGGTGCGATAGCGCCGCATCACCTCGGCCGGGGTGAGCCGATCGGCGCGGCGTCGGAAGACTTCCAGGAGCAGCGTGGTCAGCTCCGTCCCGGTCAGCCCCTTGGCCAGCAGGTCCAGCAGTTCCGGTCCGCCCGCCTTGGCCAGTACTCGGCGCAACGCCGGACCGGCCGAGAATTCATCGCTCGTCATGGCGGGCCATTATCGCCTGGCCGGCATCGCCGCTCGTCTCCCTGATCCGCTTCGCAAGCAGCGGAATGTCCACCGGGCGGGTCGTGTCGACGCGATGTACCGGCCCGAGGCCCAAGGGCTCGGCCGTCCGGCTCCACAGCTCCCACCGCTCGTCGGAGTCCGGCCGGTCATCGAGGTGCACCGGGTGCCTGCTCGCGGCTCGCTCGGCGTAACGGCGTCGCACCACCTCCAACGGCACGTCGCACCAGACCTCCTGGACCTCCTCCACCCCCGCCCGGGCCAGTCCCGCGATCGCGAACTGGCGCACATGGCCCAGCCATGGGCTCTCCAGCACGGCGCCGTCGGGCGCGAACTTCAGCAGCGTCCACAGCGTCTCCGCCGCCGCGCGCCCCAGGACGCCGCTCCACTCGCGCGCGGAGGTACCGGCTGCGGGTTCCACCCCGAGAACGTCGGCCAGGGTTTCCTTGACGGAGTCCTTGCTGAACAGCGGAAGTCTCAACTGCCGCGCCAGATCCCGAGCGAGGGTGGTCTTCCCCGCTCCCGGAAGTCCGTTCACGAGTACGGTCACCATGCGGCGGTCCAGACCGATCGGGGTCCGGCGCCGGTTGATCGAATCCACGAGCTTTCCACGCTCACTCCGTTCAACTGTCGTCGCGGGACGTGCGCGCCGCGGGCGAACCGGCGCTCCTCTCAGTGGCGGTGGTGGTTGTCGGGCTGGCCGGGGTCTCCGGGGTGTTCCAATCCCTCCACCGCAGTGAGGCGTTGGGCGCGTTCGCGGTCGAGCCAGCGGACGAAGGCGGCTCGGCGGGCGGCGTCGCGCAGGGCGAAGGTGGGGTCATGGTTCTGCGGGATGGTGAGGGTGGCGAGGAGGGCGGCCTTCCAGGGGCCCACGGTGACCCACTCACCCGGCAGCGCGGCGCGGAGGGCCTCGGCGAGGGCCACGGGGAGGGTGTCCGGGTCGGCTTCGAAGGCGCCCTCGGGGAGGGCGAGGTGCCAGCGGGTGGCCGGCGGGCGACTGATCAGGGCGCGGTAGTGGGCGATGTGGTCGGGTGAGGGCTCGACCTCGGCGGTGACCGCCTCGTAGACGGCCCGCACGGCTGCGCTGCCCTCGAAGGCGGCGGCCGTGATGGAGCCGAGTTCGACGGCGGCCTGTTGGTCGAGGCGGGCGGGGCCGGATTCGCTGACGGGCAGCTCGCGTTCCGCGGCGACCGCCTCGCAGAGGGCTTCGGTGAGGAGTACCTGAGCGACCCAGCGGACGAGCTGGCGGTCCTCCGAGCTGCCCGGCTGGGGCAGCGCGGTGGAGCGTGGGCCGTTCCGGAGGGCGGCGAGGCGCTCGTCGAGAGCCGTGCGAGGGAGGGGGTGTCCGTCGAGCAGGCCGAGAGTCATGCCTCCACCACCAGGGCGACGGCCGGCGCGTACTGGCAGCGGCCGAACCACATGACCTTGGCCAGCGCCCAGTACGCGCCGGGGTCGGTGGGCTCGGGGGCCGCGACTTCGACGTCGACGGTCACGGAGGAGCCGGCCGGGACGGTGAAGCCGCGGACCGGGTCGGCGATGGCCTCCCAGGCGCGCCACGGGGAGACCAGTTGGAGTTCGCCCCGGATCTCGCCGCGCGTGCGGTTGGTGAGGGTGAGGCCGAGGGTGGTGCGACCGCCGGGGGCCAGGTGCAGGGACTCGTGGGAGACGTCGACGGACAGGCCGGTGTCCCGACCGTTCGGCGCCTTGGTGCCCTGGGCCGCCGTCCAGTCCTCGGGGGTGTCCCCAGGGACGGGCAACAGCTCGGGCAGGTCGCCGACGGCGATCGTGACCACGTCCTCGATCTGCTGGCCGTCGTGCTCGATCCGGACGGCGGCGAAGTGCAGCCCGGGTTCGACGTCCGCCGGCGGGGTCAGGGTGACCGGGAAGCGCAGGTGCCCGCCCGCCTCCAGCCGGTACGGGCGGCTGCCGAGGCTCGACGCCCAGCCCTCGGGCGGCAGGACGACGGCCGTGCCCTCGACGGCGGCGTCGCGGAGCTGCGAGGAGAGCGCGACCGAGAACGTCACCGCCTCCCCCGCCGTCCGCAGCAGCCCCGGCGAGGCGCCGACCGACACCGGCAGGTACCCGAGCGGTGCCGGGCCACGGTTGTGCAGCCAGTAGCGGGCGTGGACGGGCTGGGCGGGCTCGGCGACCGGGCCGAGCACGGGGCCGTCGGCCTCCGCCGTCACCGCAGGAGCCGCGAGCAGGGTGGCGATCTGCGAACCGGCGAGGTCCAGGACATCGGCCGGCTCCCCGAGCGGGCGGTCCAGCAGGTCGGCGGGCCGCACCTCGTCCAGGCCGAGCGCGCCGCCGAACTGCGCCGTCCGCCCGAGGCCGGTGGACTCGACCAGCCGGACGGTGAGGTCCCGCCCGCCCTCCGCGGAAGCCGAACCGTGCGCGATCGGGTTCCCGGCCGGCTTGAGCGCGCCGAGGAGCACCTCGCGCTGCGGTTCGACCCGCAGCCAGGACAGTGTGGCCGGCAGCGGCCCCTCCTGCGCGTTCACGACCCGCGCGTACAGCGGGTGGTTGAACTCCTGCCCCTGCGCGGGCAGCGTCTGCGCCCGCCAGTCGCCGTCGCCGCCGACCAACGCATAGGTGAACTCGTGCGTCCAGTGCTGGAGCTGGAAGGAGGCGCCGTCCGGCAGGGTGCGCCGGGGCGGATCGATCCACACCCCCGACGGCCAGCCGGTGCAGGAGCGCATCAGTGACAGGTGCAACGCGCCGGTGGTGTCCACCGCGAAGCCTGGCAGGCCGAAGCTGAGCAGGGCCACGGTGTGGTCGGCGAGTTGGTCGGTCACGACCGCCGGGCAGACGGCGGTGATCCGCGCGTCCGCGAGGTCGTCCGCCAACGCCGCCACATCGGACACGACCAGCACGGGCAGGGAGCGAAGGTCCCGCAGGTCGGCGTCCGGTCGCCACACCTCGGCGAGCGGCGTCAGCGCCGGTACCCACACCGCGCCGTGCGCCTTCAGTACCGCCGCGTACTCCTCCCCCGCCTGCTCGATCAACTCCCCTGCGGCATCGTTGACTTCCGGCCCGCCGACGACGATCCGGAAGTCCGGCAGGTTGGAGTCCACGTCCAGCCACCCGTACCGCGCCCAGTCCGCCCCCGAGGTGGTGGCGGTGACCCCGACCCGGGCGAGAGCGACCACCAGTGGCCGGGCGTCCACGGCGTCGTCCAGCGTCGGTACGACCACCTCCGCCACGCCCAGCGCCCGCGAGCCGACCACCGTCCCCACCGGATCGGTGAGCTCCACCCGCGCCGTGGCACCCAGCCCGAACCAGGTGTTGGCCGGATTGTCCAGCGTCCACGGCGCCTCCGCCGAGTCCACGTCCGGCATCGCGAAGCCGCGCCCGATGACCGCTCCCGCGACCTCGCTGACCGGGAGTCCGCCGGGCACGTCCACCGGGAAGCGCAGCCGCAGCAGCCGGTCGGCGCCGGAGTAGTCCACGACCCTGGTCCGGCAGTCCACCCGGTCGAGGTCCCGCCACAGCGTGACCGTCTGCTCGTAGCGGACCCCGTCGACCGTCCCCGCGATCACCAGCCGCTCGCCGAGCGGGCCGGTCTCCCGCCGGACCGACGCCCCGGCGGCGCCGGAGCCGACCACCGGCCCGCTGGGCACCAGGTGCCACGGGCCCTCGCCGAAGTCGGGGTGCTGCGGGTACTCCTCGTACACCCGCAGCTCGTTGCCGATCCGGCCGTCCTGGATCAACTCCCGTTCGTGCAGCAGGTCGTACACCGAGGAGAGCCCGCCGCCGCGCGCCGGGTCGGCCGTCACCCGGTAGCGGGCGTTGGCGATCACCGCGCCCTCGGCGGACGTCCAGGCCGAGACGGCGGCGCCCTCGACCAGCCGCCAGGTCCGCCAGCCGAGCGCCGGAACGTCCTCGGCCAGGAAGCGCAGCGTCCCCCGGTCGACGACGCTCGGCACCGGCGAGCCCGCCTCCTCGAGTACCCGCACCGACCGCACACCGTCGGGGAGTTCGACCACCACCAGGTCCGTCCGGTCGAACGACAGCGTGTTGGTCACCACCACCGCCGCCCCCTCCCCCGACGTCGAGATCCGCGCCGTCAGCGCGTCCAGCGCCGCGTCCCGCACGGCCGACGCCAGGTCGTACGCCTCCCGCCAGCCGCCGAGCAGGTCCAGGTACACCTGGTCCGACTCGGAGCCGGTGATCGCGTCGTGGTGGGCGCCGTAGGCGAGTTGGCGCCACACCTTGTCGAGCGCGGCCGCCGGGTAGCGTCCGAGCCCGTGGACAGCGGCCAGCGTGGCGAGCTTCTCCGCGTCCACCGCCGCGACCTCACCCGCCCGTTGCGCCTGCTTGGTGTCGATGTACGAGACGTCCTTGCCGGTGTACACCGGGTTCATGTCACGGGTCTGCGGGCTGAGTCGGCGGCCGCTCACAGACAATTCGGCCCGGACGGCGTCGAGGAAGTCGCGCGGGGTGGCGCACACGAAGCGCGGCCAGAGGTACTTGGCGGCCCAGGAGCGGTGGATCTCGGTGACCCACTTGTTCGGCGGGGTGTAGTCCGTCCCGACCGGCAGCAGCAGGTTCTTCGTCGCCCCGACCGGCTTGAGCTTCCGGTAGAGCTCGTACACGGCCTGCTCGGCCGTGGCGAGGTCCGGGGAGGAGTCCATCCACCAACCGGCCGAGTAGTGGTGGGGCATGTAGTGGGTGAGCACGCCCTCCCCGCCGGGCGCGATCCATTCGAACTCGCTCGGGAACTGCATCACCCGGGCGTCGTCCTTGCCCTGGCGGAAGTTCTTCTGGATCGGGCCCCACTGGTGGAACGGCCCGCGGGCCCAGGCGCTACCGGTGAGGCCGGCCGCGGCCAGATGGCCGGGGAACTGCGGGTCGTGCCCGAACACGTCGAGCTGCCAAGCGGTTTGCGGATCGCCCCCGAGGATGTCGCGCTGGTAGCCGATGCCGTAGACGATGTTGCGGATGGTCGTCTCGGCACCGGTCAGGTTGGTGTTCGGCTCGTTGTAGGTGCCGCCGACGAGTTCGACCTGACCGCGCTCCAGCAGCAGGCGCAGGATCTCGCGGCGCTCCGGGTGCTGATCGAAGTACGGCTTCAGGTAGTCGACTTCCGCGAGCACGAACTTGTACACCGGGTCCCGCAGCGCGAGATCCAGATGGGCGTCCACGAGGGCGAAGCCGTTGCGCTCCCACAGCGGCCGGGTGGTGGCGTCGGCCGAGAGCAGCTCCCACGGCGAGGTGTAGGCGGCCTGGGTGTTCCACCAGACCGGGTCGTAGTGGAAGTGGGAGACCAGGAACATCGTCCAGCCGGGCTCGGCGACCTCCACGAGCGCCTCGGTCGTCGCCGCCCCCGCCCGTACGGTGACGGGCAGTTGGTCGCCGACGTCCGCGCCGGTGATCTCCAGCGGGACGTCGACCAGCCCCGTGCCGGTCGCCTCGCCGTGGACGCCCGGGCCGCGGACGGTGATCCGGGCGGCCGGGCCCTCGATCGTCACCCGCAGGATCTGGCGCGGGGCGTCCTCGGGGCCGACGAACAGGTCGGTGCTCTCGACGGCGGTGATGGTGGTGACCGGCACGGGGGTGGTTCCTTTCCGGAGATCCGAAGAAGCGGGTGGGTCTAGGCTCCCCAGGCCTCGAACTCGTAGATGCGGGCGGCCGGATCGCTGTTCTGGGTCGGCTTGGTGACGACCAGCCGGACGTAGCGGGCGGTGGTGTTCACCGGGTGGGTGGTGGTTCCGGCCGTGTTGCCGGTCACGGTGGCGACGGTCGTCCAGGGGTCGGTCGTGTTGGACCGGACCTGGATGGAGAAGTCCCGGGTGTTGTACGAGGCGCTCTCGCCGCCCGCCTGGGCGTGCTTGACCACGAACTTGTTCAGCTTCTTCGCCGAACCGAGGTCCACTTCAATCCACTTGGAGGAGGTCAGCGTGCACCACTTGTCGCTGTTCCCGCCGCTGACGCTGCCGTTGACGGCCTTGGCCGGTCCCTCGTTGGCGTTGCACTGACCGGAGGCGGTGGCCGGGCGGTTCAGCGCCAGGTTGGTGGAGGTGGGCGGCGTTCCGGTCCAACTCACCGTGGTGGAGGCGGCGGTGGAGCGCCCGTACGTGGTGGACACCGCCTCGACGTCCAACGTGGTGGCGGCCTCGGTCCCGGCCCGGTCGAGTTTCCCGACGAAGTACGCGTCGTTGGGCGTGGCGCCCAGGAAGGTGCGACTGCCGTCCGCGTTGCGCCGGTACACCTCGTAGTGGTGGACGTTGCCGCCGGGTGCGGCCGTCCAGGAGAGCCGCAGCGACTGGCTGACGCCCGCGGTCACGTCGCTCGCACCGAGGACGGTCAGCCCGCTCGGGGCGGCCGGGGTCTCCATCGCCCCGTCGTGGACGGCGACTTGACCGACTCGGAGGTCGTACGCCGGGTCGGTGCCGTCCGCCTGGAGGGCGAGCTGGGAGATGGTCCGGCCCGCGTACGGGGAGAGGTCGAGGGTGTGGCGTTCCCAGCCGGTGCCGGAGTCGTCGCCGACGTCCACGGTGGTGAAGCTGCCCGGGGAGTCGGTGAAGGAGAGGGCGGCCTTGAGCTTGGTCGGTCCGGCGGTCGGGGTCTTGACCACCAGGTCGAGCTTGGTGTTCGCCGCGACCGGCAGGCTGGTCTCGTACAGCCGCACGGTGTTGGCGGCGTCCAGGGTGCCGGTCAGCCGCAGCGAGGAGCCGCCCTGATAGGCGTCGGTGAAGTCGACGGACGGACTCAGCTTGCTGCCGGTGGAGTTGACCACCCAGCGGTAGGTCGGCGGGACGTCCTGGAGCGAGAGGTTGTTCCAGCCGCCGGTGGCGACCCGGGTGCCGGCCGCGTTGTAGAAGTCGCCCTGGCCGGTGTTGAAATTGGTGACGAAGGGTTTGGCGGTGACCGGTGAGGACTCGGCGACGTAGCCAGCCAGGCCGGGCCAGCTGCTGGAGAGGTCGGTGTTCGAGGGGTCGTTGTTGGCGCCGACCCAGTAGCGGGCGTCCTTGGCGTAGAAGTCGGCGCGGTCGGTGGCGGACTTCCAGGTCCACTCGGGCCGGTAGAGGCCGAGCGAGGTGGTGTGCGGCTGTCCGGACGGGAAGAGGGTGTTCCAGTCGACGGAGGTGTTGTAGCCGTTGGCCTCGGTGTCGATGCCGGAGTACAGCTCGTACTCGCTGCGGCCGAGCTGCCGGGCCAGCGTCCGGGAGGAGTCCAGACCGTCGGGCGTCCAGCCGAAGTTGAGGAACATCGAGTCCGAGGTGCGCTTCGGACCGTCCTGCAGGAACGGCGAGTTGGCCGGCGTGAGGGCGTTCTGCCAGTCGACCGCGCCCGACGTCGTCATCGCGTCGTACCACATGAAGTCGGTGCCGCTCTGCGCCTTGGTGTACTGCATCAGCTTCTGCAGCTCGGTCGCGAGGCCCGAATCGCCGCCGCCGGTCTCCTGGTTGATGAACCAGCCGTCGAAGCCGTAGTACTGGGCGGCCTGGGCCAGCTTGTCGGCGACGGGGTAACGGTCGCCGGACTTCTGGACGAAGTCGCGCACCCACTGGAGCCGGCCGCCGTACGCGGTGGGCGGGAAGAAGACGGTGCCGTAGACCTTCACGCCGTTGCGGTGGGCGGCGTCGATGACGGTCGGGTTGGGGGCGAGGATCAGGCCCTCGCCGGCCGAGCCGCCCCAGAACACCAGCTTGTCGACGTACTGCCAGTAGCCGAAGGCGTAGTAGTTGGGGTCGGCGGAGCCCTGGGAGGGGTTGTTGGAGGTGGGGGCGAAGGAGACCAGTGAGGCGATCTTCCCTTCGCCCGCATGCGCGTTGGGGTTGGCGGCCAGGGCCGGGTCGCTGGTGCGCGGCTGGAGCGGGACGCGGGAGCGGTTGAACCGGGCGTCCGGGTCGGTGGCCGGGTCCCAGTTCAGGATGGTGCTGGGGTACCAGTACGAGGCGTAGGGCTGGCTCCCGGAGGCGGCGGCGACCGGCGAGGCCGAAACAGGAGCGGCCTGGGCGGCGGGGACGACGCCCAGCGCGGCCGTCGCGAGCGCGGCGCTGAGCAGCAGGGGGAAACGTCTTGACATGCGGTGGCTCCGATCGAGCGGAGTGGGTGGGGCCGGGCCCACCGGCAGCGGCAGGCCCGGGTGCATGCGGGCGTGGCGGTGCTCATCGCGAGGGGGAAACTCAGCGGACATGACAAGCGAACATGACAGCGGACAGTGCGCAGGACCGGACCCCCTCGGCGCAGCGAGGCTAAACCGGTTCAGAACCCGTGTCAACGACTCGCGCAGCGACCACTCCGACCGGTGAGTGCGGCGCGGCACCCGGCGGCGAGGTGGACTCCCGTACGGTCAGTCGGGGCGTGGGCATCTGCAGGTCCCGTCCGGGCCCGGTCCCGTCCACCGCCTCCAGCAGGCTGCGCGCGACCTGCTCGCCGAGCGCGAAGGTGTCCCGGCTGAGCGCGGTCAGCGGCGGGTGGACGATCCGGGCGAGCACCGAGTCGTCGAAGGAGACGATGGACAGCTCGCCGGGCACCGCGACGCCCATCTCCCCCGCCACGCCGAGCCCGGCGACGGCCATCACGTCGCTGTCGTAGACGATCGCGGTGGGCCGCCTGGCCCGGGAGAGCAGGGTGCGGGTGGCCGCCGCGCCCTCGGCGTCGCTGAAGTCGGTGGGCACCGAGACCGCCTCCTCCAGTCCGAGCCGGCGCGAGGCGTCGCGCAGCGCGCGGATCCGCCGCTGGGTGTGCTGGAAGTGCGGCAGTCCGGCCAGGTGGCCGATCCGGCGGTGCCCGATGGCGGCCAGGTAGTCGACGATGGAGAGCATCGCCTCCCGGTCGTCGGCCCAGATCCGCAGCTGGTTGCCGCCCTTGCCGGGCCCGCCCAGGACGACGGCGGGCAGCCCGAGTTCGTCCAGCACCGGCAGCCTCGGGTCCTTGACCTGCAGGTCGACCACGATGAAGCCGTCCACCCGGTGCTCGGAGGCCCAGCGCCGGTAGACCTCGATCTCGGCGGCGGTGTCCTCGACGACCATCAGGTGCAGCGCGACCGAGCTGGCCGAGAGCACGGCCTGCAGGCCGGAGAGCAGCTGGCTGAAGAACGGCTCGACGCCGATGGTGCGGGCGGGGCGGGCGATCACCAGGCCGACGGCGTCCGCCTTGGCCCCGCCGAGGGCGCGCGCGGCGCTGTGCGGCCGCCAGTTCATCTCCTCGGCCACCCGCAGGATCCGGGCCCTGGTCGCCTCGCTGACCCCCGGGCGGCCGTTGAGCGCGAAGGACACCGCGCCCTTGGAGACGCCGGCCTGGCGCGCGATGTCGGCGATCGTCGGTCTGCCCACAGAACCCGACCCCTTCTCTTGACAGCCAAGTTTAGGCGGGAGCATAGTCCCTGCCATAGCTAGACCGGTTTAGTTCGTCAGATTCTGATGTTCCGCGCGCGCCATCCCCACCCACCCCCAGGACCGGGAGACCCTCATGCGAAGAATCTGGGCGGCACTGACGACAACGGCCTTCACCGCGGCGGCCCTCACCGGCTGCGGACTCGGTTCCGGCGACGGCAAGAGCAGCGACAGCGTGGCGAGTGCGGCCGCCACCGGTGAGGTCAAGGGCAAGCTCTCGCTCCAGACCTGGGCGCTCAAGCCCAAGTTCACCGACTACATGCAGGGCGTGATCGACGGCTTCAAGAAGAAGTACCCCGGCGTCGAGGTCGACTGGCTGGACCAGCCCGGCGACGGCTACTCCGACAAGGTGCTCAGCCAGGCAGCCTCGAACACCCTGCCCGACGTGGTCAACCTCCCGCCGGACTTCGCCCTCCCGCTGGCCAGGAAGGACCTCCTGCTGGACGTGGCCAAGGCCGACCCGAAGCTCGCCGACGAGTACGTCCCCGGCGGGGTCGACGCCTACCGCTTCACCGGCCAGAACGGCACCTTCGGCTACCCCTGGTACCTCAACACCGATGTGAACTACTGGAGTTCGGAACTCCTCACGAAGAACGGCCTGGACCCGAAGAAGCTCCCCACCACCCTGGACGAGCTGATCGCCCAGGCGCGGGTGATGAAGGAGAAGTCCGGCGGCCAGACCTACCTGATGAGCCGCAAGCCGGGCCTCGGCGACCTCTACAACGCCGGCGTGAAGATCATGGCCGACGACGGCAAGTCCTTCACCTTCAACACCCCCGAGGCCGCCGCGCTGCTCGACAAGTACCGCGACGCCTTCAAGGAGGGCCTGCTCCCCAAGGACGTGCTGACCAACACCTACGCCGGCAACTCCAAGCTGTTCAACGCCGGCACCGCCGCCTGGACCACCGCCGGCGCGAACTACATCACCAGCCTCGCCACCGACAACCCGACGCTCGCCCCGAAGGTCGTCCCCTCCCCCGCGCTGGCCACCCCGCCGCTGTACGTCCAGGGCCTGTCCATCCCCAGGAGCACCAAGAACCCGGCCGCCGCGGTCGCCCTCGCCCGCTGGGTCACCAGCGCCGAGAACCAGGCCACCTTCGCCCACCTGACCAGCATCTTCCCGTCCACCAAGGCCTCGTCGAACGACCCGTTCTTCAGCAAGAGCGACGGCACCAACGCGGGCGACGCCAAGGTGATCGCCTTCACCTCGCTCGCCAAGGCCAAGCTGATCCAGCCCGTCCAGGTCGACGACGCGATGAGCACCGTCATCAACCAGCAGATCGCCCTGGCCATCAGCGGTGACGCGAGCTCCCAGCAGGCCCTGGACTCCGCCGTCGAGCAGTGCGACAAGCTACTCAAGGGCTGACGCCCGGACCCAAGGACAGGACCGGCGAAGCGGCGGGTCTCCCCCACACCCGCCGCCCCGGGCAGGAAGCGCACGTCCCCAGGCCCCAGGAAGGCAGACGGCATGACCCACCGGCGCTGGTTCACTCCCTGGCTGCTCGCCGGGCCCGCGATACTCTGGCTGGCCGTCTTCAACCTCTGGCCGGCCGTCAACACGGTGATCCTGTCCTTCACCAACGCCAAGCCCCTGGGCGGCGGGCAGTTCACCGGCCTGGAGAACTACGGCCGCCTGCTCGACGACGACCAGCTCGCCGACGCCCTGCTCAACAGCATCGTCTTCATGCTGGCCTGCCTCCCCCTGCTGACCGTCCTGCCGTTGCTGCTCGCCCTGCTCGTCCAGCGCCGCATCCCCGGCATCACCTTCTTCCGCACCGCCTTCTACACCCCGGTGATCGCCTCCGCCGTCGTGGTGGCGCTGATCTGGGGCTGGGTGCTGGACGACCGCGGCCTGGTCAACGGCCTGCTCCAGCAGACCGGGCTGGCCCACTCCCCGGTCTCCTTCCTCACCGACCGCTGGCTGCTGCTGTTCAGCGCGATCGCCCTGACCGTCTGGAAGGGCCTCGGCTACTACATGGTCATCTACCTGTCCGCCCTCGCCAACGTCCCGCGCGAGCTGCACGAGGTGGCGGCCGTGGACGGCGCCGGCTCGCTGCGCCGGTTCTGGCACGTCACCCTGCCCGGGGTGCGCCCGACCATGGTGCTGATCTCGGCCCTCATCTCGGTCAGTTCGCTGCGCGTGTTCTCCGAGCTGTACGTGCTCTCCAACGGCCAGGGCGGGCCCGGCGGCCGGGACATGTCAGTGGTGATGCTGATCCAGATGTACAGCCGCGGCTTCAACGGCCACCTGGGCTACGCCTCCGCGCTCAGCCTGCTGCTGTTCGTCATCACCCTCGGCCCGATGCTGTTCCTGATGCGGCTGAACCGGAAGGCGGCCTGACCCCGTGACCACCGTCCGCGAACCCGAGACCGCCGTCCGCGCAGCGAGGAGCGCCGGACGCCCGAAGGCCGCACGGGGCTTCAACACCCCCTCCCCCGCCCGGACCGCCGCCCGCTACCTGCTCCTGGCCCTCGTCCTGCTGCTGGTCATCGGCCCCTTCCTGTGGCAGCTCTCCACCTCCCTCAAGGGCCCCGCCGAGGACGTCTTCACCCGCACCCCGAGCTTCGTCCCCGACCAGCCCACCCTCGGCAACTACGGCAGGGTCGCCGACACCGTCCCGGTGTGGACCTACGCCCTCAACTCGCTGATCGTGGCCGCCGTCTGCATCACCGGCAACGTGGTCGGCTGCACCCTCGCCGGCTACGCGCTGGCCCGGCTGCGCTTCCGCGGCGCCAAACTGGTCCTCGGCCTCTTCCTGGCCACCCTGGTCCTGCCCGGCGAGGTCACCATCGTCTCCCAGTACGTGCTGGTGCGCAGCCTCGGCCTGGCCGACAGCCTGGCCGGCGTCGCCCTGCCCGGCGCGATCGCGATGCTCAACGTGCTGCTGATGCGCACCGCGTTCGCCGCCGTACCGGCCGAGCTCGACCAGGCCGCGCTGGTCGACGGCGCCAACGTCTGGCAGCGGCTGTGGCACATCGGCCTGCCCAGTGTGCGCGGCATGCTCAGCGTGATCGTCATCTTCACCTTCATCGGCGCCTGGGACGACTTCCTCTGGCCGCTGATCGTGCTCAACGACCCGCAGAAGTACACCCTCACCGTCGGGCTCCAGTACCTCAACGGCACCTTCTCCGCCAACCCCCGGCTGATCGCGGCCGGCACCATGATCGCCTTCCTGCCGATCGTCGTGGTGTTCGGCGTCTGCCAGCGCTTCTTCTTCAAGGGCGTCGAGGAGGGAGCCGTCAAGGGATGAGCCCGTCTCCGTCACTCCCCAACCGAGTTGAGGAATCCCAACGTGACCACCCCTCCGCGCTTCGGCGTCAACTACACCCCCAGCGCCGGCTGGTTCCACCACTGGCTCGACTTCGACCTCGACGCCGTACGCGCCGACTTCGACTCCATCGCCGCCCTGGGCCTGGACCACCTCCGGGTCTTCCCGCTCTGGCCGCTGTTCCAGCCCAACCGCACCCTGATCCGCCCGCGCGCCGTCGAGCAGCTGACCGCCCTCGTGGACGCGGCCGGCGAGCGCGGCCTGGACGTCGCGGTGGACGGTCTGCAGGGCCACCTGTCGAGCTTCGACTTCCTGCCCTCCTGGACCCGGACCTGGCACCGGCGGAACATCTTCACCGACCCTGAGGTCCTCGACGGCCAGGCCGCCTACCTGCGCACCCTGGCCGGGGCGCTGTGCGAGCGGCCCAACTTCCTCGGGATGACGCTCGGCAACGAGATCAACCAGTTCTCCGGCGCCCCGCACCCCGACCCGGACCGGGTCACCCCCGCCGAGGCCGAGGCCTGGCTGCGCCGGATGCTCGCCGCCTGCGAGCAGGGCGCGCCCGGGCGGCTGCACCTGCACGCCTCCTACGACGCCGCCTGGTACCTGGACGGGCACCCGTTCACCCCCTGGCACTCGGCCCGGCTGGGCGCCGCCACCGCCGTGCACTCCTGGGTCTTCAACGGCACCGCCCAGCGCTACGGCGCCCGGTCCACCGCCACCACCGAGCACGCCGCCTACCTGGTGGAGCTGTCCAAGGCCTGGGCGGACGACCCGGCCCGCCCGGTCTGGCTGCAGGAGGTCGGCGCGCCCGCCCCGCACATCGGCGCCGAGGACGCGGCCCGGTTCACCGGCGCGACCGTCGAGGCCGTGCTGGACTGCCCGGACCTGTGGGGCGTCACCTGGTGGTGCTCGCACGACGTGCACCGCTCGCTCGCCGACTTCCCCGAACTCGAGTACAGCCTCGGCCTGTTGACCACGGACCGGCGGGTCAAGCCGGCCGGCGCCCGGCTCGCCGAGGCCGCCGCCGAGGCCCGTCGCGCCTGGCAGCCGCCCAAGCCCCGCGGCACCGCCGTGGTGGTGGCCGCCGGCGACGAGGTCACCTCCCCCCGGCGCTCGGTCTGCGGCCCCGGCGGCCCGGTGTACGAGGCGTTCATGCGCCTCGCCGAGGCGGGCGCCCGCCCGACCACCGTGCTCGCCGAGCGCGCCGGCGACCGGGCGCACCTGGCCGCGCGCGGCATCACCGAGGTGGTCCACCCCGACGACGTACGTTCCCTGTAGCCGTCCTCACCGTCCCCCAGCACGCAACGGAGCCTGCCGACATGCACGATGACCGCACCCTGGTCGAGTCCCGCCTCAAGCGCGTCCTGGAGGAGCGCATCCTCCCGGCGGTCTACCCCGAGTCCGTCCCGCTGGAGGTCGAGATCTGGGCCGCCCCCGGCGAGCCCGTGCCGGTCGCCGAGGGCCTGGCCGCGCCGCGCACCCCGATCGCGGTCGGCGACGCCTGGGGCGCGCCCTGGGGCACCAGCTGGCTGACCGTGACCGGCACCGTCCCCGGGGCCTGGGCCGGGCGGACGGTCGAGGCGCTGATCGACCTCGGCTTCGACGCCAACATGCCCGGCTTCCAGTGCGAGGGCCTGGTCTACCGCGCGGACGGCAGCCCGGTGAAGGGCCTCAACCCGCGCAACCAGTGGGTGCGGATCGCCGCCCCGGCGGTCGGCGGCGAGCAGGTGCTGCTGCACGTCGAGGCGGCCGCCAACCCGGTGATCCTGGACTACCACCCCTTCCTGCCCACCGAGTTGGGCGACAAGGAGACGGCCGGCGACCAGCCGCAGTACAAGCTGGCCCGGATGGACCTGGCGGTCTTCGACGACACGGTCTGGCAGCTGTCGCTGGACCTGGAGGTGCTCGGCGAGCTGATGGCCGAGCTGCCGGTGGACAACGCCCGCCGCTGGGAGGTCCTGCGCGCGGTCGAGCGCTGCCTCGACGCGGTCGACCTGCAGGACGTCAACGGGACCGCTGCCGCCGCCCGTTCGGAGCTGGCGGTCGTCCTGGCCGCGCCCGCCGCGCCGTCCGCGCACCGGATCAGCGCGATCGGCCACGCCCACATCGACTCCGCCTGGCTCTGGCCGCTGCGCGAGACCGTCCGCAAGGTGGCCCGCACCACCGCCAATATGACCGCCCTGCTGGAGGACGAGCCGGACTTCCTCTACACCATGTCCCAGGCGCAGCAGTACGCCTGCATCAAGGAGCACCGCCCCGAGGTGTACGCGCGGGTCCGCAAGGCGGTGGCCGAGGGGCGGTTCGTCCCGGCCGGCGGCATGTGGGTGGAGTCCGACACCAACATGCCGAGCTCCGAGGCGATGGCCCGTCAGTTCGTCCACGGCAAGCGGTTCTTCCTGGAGGAGTTCGGGGTCGAGAACCACGAGGCGTGGCTGCCGGACACCTTCGGCTTCACCGGCGGACTGCCGCAGATCATCCGCAACGCGGGCTCCAAGTGGCTGCTGACCCAGAAGATCTCGTGGAGCCAGGTCAACAGGTTCCCGCACCACACCTTCCTCTGGGAGGGCATCGACGGGACCCGGATCTTCACCCACTTCCCGCCCGTGGACACCTACAACTGCTCCATGAAGGGAAGCGAGATCGCCCACGCGGCACGGAACTTCAAGGACAAGGGGGTGGCCCGGCACTCGCTCGCCCCGACCGGCTGGGGCGACGGCGGCGGCGGGACGACCCGCGAGATGGTCGCCAAGGCGGCCAGGATGAAGAGCCTCGAGGGCTCGGCCACCGTCCGCTGGGAGAAGCCCGCCGAGTTCTTCGCCAAGGCGGAGGCCGAGTACCCGAACCCGCCGGTCTGGGTCGGCGAACTCTACCTGGAGCTGCACCGGGCCACCCTGACCAGCCAGGCGAGGACCAAGCAGGGCAACCGGCGCAGCGAGAACCTGCTGCGCGAGGCCGAACTCTGGTGCGCCACCGCCGCGTTGCGCACCGGCGCCGACTACCCGTACGAGCAGCTGGACCGGATCTGGAAGACCGTCCTGCTGCACCAGTTCCACGACATCCTGCCCGGCTCCTCGATCGCCTGGGTGCACCGCGAGGCCGAGGCGACGTACGCGGCGCTGGCGGGGGAGCTGGAGGCGCTGATCGAAGCGGCCCAGCGGGCCCTGGCCGGCGCCGCCTCGGGCGGGCGCGAGCTGGTGTTCAACGCGGCGCCGCACGCGCGCTCGGCCGTTCCGGCGGGCGGGGCGGCGGTCGCCCTCCAGGACGGTACGGCCTGCTCGGTGGCCCCGGTGGACGGGGGCGGCTTCACGCTGCGCAACGGCCTGCTGGAGGTCGTGGTCGACGCCGACGGCCTGGTCGGTTCGGTGGTCGAGACGGCGAGCGGCCGGGAGAGCGTCGCCCCCGGCAGCCGCGCCAACCTGCTCCAGCTGCACCCCGACTTCCCCAACATGTGGGACGCCTGGGACGTCGACCAGTTCTACCGCAACACCGTCACCGACCTGACCGGCGTGGACTCGCTCACCGCCTCGGCCACCGGTGGTCAGGCCTCGGTCCGCATCGCGCGCTCCTTCGGCTCCTCCACCATCGTCCAGACCCTCACCCTGCGGGCCGGCGAGCGACGGCTCGACATCGACACCGAGGTCGACTGGCACGAGACCGAGAAGTTCCTCAAGGCCGCGTTCCCGCTGGACATCCACACCGAGCGCTACGCCGCCGAGACCCAGTTCGGCCACCTCTACCGGCCCACCCACACCAACACCAGCTGGGACGCCGCCAAGTTCGAGGCCTGCAACCACCGCTTCGTCCACCTGGACGAGCCCGGCTGGGGCGTCGCCCTGGTGACCGCCTCCACCTACGGCCACGACGTCACCCGCACCGTGCGCGACGGCGACGGCGGCACCACCACCACGGTCCGCTTCTCGCTGCTGCGCGCCCCGCGCTTCCCCGACCCGAAGACCGACCAGGGCCTGCACCGCTTCCGGCACGCCCTGGTCCCGGGCGCGGCGATCGCCGACGCCGTCCGCGAGGGCTACCGGATCGGCCTGCCCGAGCGACGGGTCACCGGCAGCGCCGAGCAGGTCGCGCCGCTGGTCGAGCTGGACAACGACGCCCTGGTGGTCAGCGCGGTCAAGCTCGCCGACGACCGCGGCGGGGACCTGATCGTCCGGGTCTACGAGGCGGGCGGCGGCCGCTCCCGGGGCCGGCTCACCACCTCCTTCCCGCTGGCCGGCGCCGTCCCCTGCGACCTGCTGGAGCGGCCCTGGGACGGCACCCGCGGGGAGGTCGCGGTGGAGGACGGCGGGGTGCGGCTGGCACTGCGACCGTTCGAACTCGTCACGCTGCGGCTCAGCGCCGCGGGCTGAACCGGTCGTGCTGCGGCTCGGCAGGCCGACTGACCGACTGTCCGCCTGAGCCGCGTACGCTGTGCGGCGCCCCGACCCCCGTGGCCGGGGCGCCGCCCCTCCCACTCCCAGGAGCCCACCGTGCCGCTCACCCCCCTCTTCGCCGCCGTGGACATCGGCGGCACCAAGATCGCCGGCGCGCTGGTCGACGGCGACGGCCGGCTGCGCCACCGGCTCCAGCTGCCCACCCCGGCGCGGGAGCCGGGCCCGGCCGTGCTCGCCGTCGTGCACAAGGTGCTGGACCAGCTGGCCGGTACGGCCGACTGGGCCGCCGTGACGGCCGTCGGGATCGGCAGCGCCGGCCCGGTCGACCTCGCCGACGGCACCGTCAGCCCGGTCAACATCCCCGGCTGGCGCGCCTTCCCCCTGGTCGCCGAGGTCGCCGCGCACCCGGCGGTGGCCGCCCGGACGCTGCCCGTCCGCCTGGCCGGGGACGGCGTCGCGATGGCCGCCGCCGAGCACTGGCAGGGCGCGGCCCGGGGCGCCGCCAACGCGCTCTGCCTGGTGGTCTCGACGGGCGTCGGCGCCGGGCTGGTGCTCGACGGCGCCGTCCGGCCGGGGCCCAGCGGCAACGCCGGGCACCTCGGCCACATCAGCGTCGACCTGGACGGCGAGCCCTGCCCGTGCGGCTCGCGCGGCTGCCTGGAGGGCCTCGCCAGCGGCACCGCGATCGCCCGCCGGGCCCTCGCCGACGGCTGGCGGGGCCTTCCGGGCACCGACGACCGGACGGCCCGGGCCGTCGCCGCCTCCGCCGTGGCCGGCGACCCGATCGCGCTCGCCTCCTTCGACCGCGCCGCCCAGGCACTGGCCGCCGGGATCGCCGCCACGGCCGCCCTCGTCGATCTCGACCGGGTGGTGGTCGGCGGCGGCGTCGCCACCGCGGGGGAGGTGCTGTTCACCCCGCTCGCCCGCCACCTGGACCGCTACGCCGCCCTCTCGTACATCCGCGGCCTGGACGTGCGGCGCGCCGAACTCGGCACCGACGCCGGGCTGATCGGCGCGGCCGCGCTCTGCCGCTGACCGCCCGCCGCCCGCCGGGGCCACGCCCCGTTCGGAGACCCGCACCATGCCGCCCTACGCCCTGCTCGACAACCCGGTCCGCCGCTACGCCTGGGGCTCCACCACGGCCATCCCCGCGCTCACCGGCAGCGGGCCCGACGGCACCCCGCAGGCCGAACTGTGGATGGGCGCGCACCCTTCGGCGCCGTCCCGGCTGAACGGCCGGCCACTCGACGAGCTGATCGCCGCCGATCCGGACGCACTGCTGGGGCCGGACACCGTACGGCGGTTCGGTCCGGCGCTGCCCTTCCTGTTCAAGGTGCTGGCCGCCGACCGGGCGCTCTCCCTCCAGGTCCACCCGACCCGCGCCCACGCCGAGGCCGGCTACGCGGACGAGGAGGCCCGGGGCATCCCGCTGGACTCCCCCCGGCGGGTGTACAAGGACCGGGCGCACAAGCCCGAACTACTCTGCGCACTGGGCGACTTCGAGGCCCTCTGCGGCTTCCGCCCGGCTGCCGACACCGCCCGGCTGCTGGACGCCCTCGGCGTGCTCGCCCCCTGGGCCGCCGCCCTGCGTACCCGGCCCGCCGCCGAGGTGCTGCCCGCGCTGCTGCGCGAGGCCCTGGCCGCCGGCCCCGCCGAACCCGCCTTCGGTTCCGCCGAACTCGCCACCGTCACCGAGGCCTTGGCCCGTACGGCGGCCTCCGGCGGGCCGTACCGGGAGGCCTGCGCCGGCTACGCCCGGGTCGCCGAGCAGTACCCCGGCGACGCCGGGCTGCTCGCCGCGCTGCTGCTCAACCACGTCCGGCTCACCGCCGGGCAGGCGCTGTACCTGGACGCCGGGGTGCCGCACGCCTACCTCCGGGGCACCGGCGTGGAGTTGATGGCCAACTCGGACAACGTGCTGCGCTGCGGGCTCACCGCCAAACACGTCGACGTCGACGGCCTGCTGACGGTCACGGCCTTCCGCACCGGCCCGCCCGCGGTGCTCACCGCCGACGTCCGGACCGCCGAATTCCCCTCCCCCGCCGAGGAGTTCCGTCTCGCCCGACTACGCCCGGGCGACTCCCCCGTCCGCGTCGAGCTGCCCACCCCGCAGATCCTGCTCTGTGTCGCGGGCCGCGCCCGGCTGCGTGCCCCCGGCCGTCCGGACCTCGACCTGCCGGCGGGCGCGTCCGCCTACCTGCGGCCGGGCGCCGGGCCGGTCGAGCTGACCGGCCCGGGCTCGGAGCTGTTCCGCGCCACCACGGGCCGGTAGGCCACCGGCGTAGGAGGCCCTCAGGCCCGCAAGGGGTGGCCGAAGAGCAGGTCGTAGCCCACCGGGAGCTGCTCGATCACCCGGTCGACCTGTTCCCCCGGCACCAGGTCCGCCACGGTGCTGAGCACCGCCCCGATGTCCCACTGCGCGGTGGCCGGCGTCGCCCCGTCGATCCAGCCGACCACGGCGTCCACGAAACGCTCGGCGGTCAGCGGCTCGGCGGCCGGCTGCGCGTCGCGCAGCAGCGGGGCGTACGTCACGGGCAGCGCGTCGGCCAGTGCGAGGCGTTCGGCGCCCACCAGGTGCTCGCCGAGCAGACCGAGCACGACCCGGGCCGCATGGTCGGCCTCCGCTTCGCCCCGGTACTCGCCGCGCTCCACGATGCGGGCGAGGAAGTCCTCCCAGGAGATGGTCATCGCGTCCTCCATCCGGTCGGCGGGATCCGGCCGGACCGGCGGCGGCGATCGCCCCAACGGGCCTGCCTCATCGCAGCCCGTGACCGCCGGGGGACGTGCCGGTTCCCGCGTTGATCAGCGTACTGCGGTCGGGCCGGGCCGATACCCGCGGATTCGGGCGGGAGCTCCGTTCCCGAACGGAACCTTGACGCGGACGCCGGCGTCGGACGGGTGGACGGACGGACGGACGCCGACGTCGTGCCGGCCGGACGGATCGACGCCGTTGTCGATCACGCCGCCGGCCCGCGCCGTCACCGGCACGGGAACACCCGGGAATCCACGGGAACTCCCGGGAACGCACGTGTTCGAGCGGCGTCGGTCAGCCCGCCGAGGCCCGGCACCGTCTGCGCGCGCCGCGCGGGGAGCCGACCCCGCCGCCACCGGACCGGGCCGGCAGGCGGGGGCCCGGCACCGTCGCCTGGCCGGGCACGGCCAGGGCGTCGCCGAGCGCCGAGTCCGTCATATACGCCGACAGAAAACGGCGCTCGTTCTCGCTGAGTTTGCGCGAACGGCCGGATTCCCGGTCCCGCGCGACCACCACGGTCCGCGCCCGCATAAAGGTGCGCGGCTCGCGGCAGACATTCACCTCGACCTGGGCGGAACTCCGCCCGAGCCGTTCCACGGTCAGCCGCACCGACAATGGCTCGGGCCCGTGGTGGAGCTGTTCCAGGTAATCGATCTCGTGCCGCGCGATAATGAATCCGGACGGGAAAAGAGATTCCCGGACGGCCGTCGCGTGGTGGCAGAACAGGTCGTAAATCCCCTCCTGGATGTAGCCGACCAGCCGGGCGTTGTTGATGTGCCCGTTCTCGTCGACGTCGCTCCACCGGGTGGGGCAGGACAGCACGTGCGCGCGGGCGTACACCGCGCTCACTGCCGCGTCAGCCCGGCCGCGGCCCCGGCGGGGAGCAGCGCGCGCCGCAACCTGGCGTAGTAGCCGGAGTGTTCGGCCGCCATCCGGGCCGCGGTCCACCCTTCCTCGGCGGCCTCGGCGGCCGCCTGGACGACCAGGCTGTCGAGCACCGCGTCGACCGAACGGCAGAGTTCGGCGACGGCCGCGAGCCGCTCGGTGACATCGGCCGCGCCGGCCGCGTTCCTGGCCGGGAATTCGGCCAGCGAGTCGACCGCGAGCTGCAGATCGTCGATAACGTCCGACCGGCTTTCCTTGGGGGAATTCCGCATGCTTTTCTCCATGACCAATTCGAGCCGTTACGGCCCGGTAGCTAACGTTCGAATACACCGGATCGGTGTCGACCCCCCGACGCCTTCGACGCTATCCCAGTCGGCGCGGGTCCGTAGATGGTTTTCGGACCGCGACGGGAAACTGACTTCTATTGGAGTAGTTTGCGGGAGTACACAATACGCCCCATCAGCCGATCGCGGTAAGCAGAACGGGTGGTATCGCCGACCCGCCGAGCAAGATCAACTACAGTCCGCCACTGATCTGCTATTGCGACTCCCACCAGCGCGCCTTGTACAGCTGGGTACCGCCCAGCGTCCACGTCCCCTCCGGACGGTCCAGCCGGATCACCGAGGCGCACCAGTCGCACGGGCCGCTGTGATCGGGCGCCACCGTGAGCAGCCGGCCGGTGCGGGGGGCGTCGCCGATGCTCTTGACCTTCCGCTCGGCGGCGGGATCGGCCAGATGGACGGGGGTGAACCGATCGGCGGCGGGGTCGTACTGCCAGAGGCCGTTCAGCGTGCTCACCCAGAACCGGCCGGGCGCGCCCAGCACGGGCGCCAGGTCGTGGCCGCCCCGATCGGGCAGCGGGGCGCTCCGGACGGCGGTCAGGGTGGGCTCAGCCGGGTCGTCGCCGACCCGCAGCGCGGTCAGCTCGCCGTCGCCGAGCGCCCAGAGCAGGCCGGTCCGCCCGTCCCGGAGGACCCCGTGCGCGCCGGGGAGGCGGAAGGTCGCGTGGGTGGTGGCCCGGCGCCCCTGCGAGGCCGCGTACAGCCGCACCCACCCGCCGCCGCTCGCGACGACCACGACGTTGCCGTCCGGAAGCAGCTCGATACTGTGCGGATTGGCGACCCTGCCCAGGTCCGCCGCCCAGCGGCTGCCGCCGGTGGCGGTGTCCACCACCGCGGCGAGCCCTCCGGAGGCGGTGGTCAGCAGGTAGCGGCGGCCGTCCAGGATCCGGCTCTTCGCCTCGTCCGGGTTGGTCCAGCTGTCCGCGGGATCGAGGTCACCGAGGTCCTCCGCCCGGTCGGCTCCCCAGGACCACACCACAGGCGGCCGGTCGGGTCCCTGGTAGTCCGCCGGCTCCTCGGCTCCCCGCAGGACGAGGACGCGGCGGGACGCCTGGTCCACGGCGACCACCTCCCCCTGCGACGACCCGGCGTACGCGCGGCTCGCGGGCGCGCAGAGCAGCAGGGCAAGGCCCAGGACCGGCAGGGATCTCCTCAGCACGCCTCAACGGTGGGCGGTGCACGGCGGACCGTGCGACGACCGGGCCGCACGCGTCATCCGAACGGACCGTCAGGTTCGCCCGGAGACCAGGTCCGCCACCCGGGCGATCGGCGAGGTGGTGGTCCGCCCGGCCGCCTCCTGCCGGTCGGCGGCGTGGTACGCGGCGTACATCGCGTGCACCCCGAGCCAGCGCAGCCTGCCAGGATCCCTACGCCGGACCAGCCACCCTGTCAGCTGTCGAGCAGGTCCAGCACCCGTGTCCAGCTGTACGCCCCGGGTACGTACTCCGCGATCCGCACCCCCATCCGCCGCAGCTTCGCCAGGCTCTCCTCATACGCCGGATGCGCCGCCTGAGCCGTACTGAGGCAAGGCTGAACCGCCACCGGAATCCCCCACCCGTACGACTCGCACAGAATCCCGAGCGCAAGCGTGTCCGAGATCCCGGCGACCCACTTGTTGATCGTGTTGAACGTCGCCGGCGCCACCACGATCGCCTCCGGATCCGGCAACGGCCGCGGATCCCCCGGCCTCCGCCAGGCGGAGCGAATCGGATACCCCGTCTGAGCTTCGATCGCGCCGACATCTATGAACCCCATGGCAAGAGGCGTCGCCACCACCCCCACGTCCCACCCCCGCCCCTGCGCGGCGGAGATCAACTCCCCCACCCCACCCGCGACCCCCGCCGCACACACGACGACGTAGAGGATCGGCTTCCTCGCCTCGGACATCTCTCGAACTCCCCTCTCACCACCGGTAGATCATCGTCCCCCACAACGCGATCACCACCATCGCGCCGGACACGGAGACCCCACACGCCAACCACACCCGCGCCCGCCTCAGCCCACGGCCGTCGCGGCGAGCTCCGCGGCGTCGTCCGCGCACCCCCAGCTGAGCGTCACCCCCGCGCCGCCGTGGCCGTAGTTGTGCACGACCGGCGTCCCCACCGCGCCGGCCGCCTCGGCCTCGAGCCGGACTCCGCCCCGCCGGTCGGGCCGTAGACCCACCGGGTGGCCGATGACCTCGGCCTCGCGCAGTTCGGGCACGTGCACCGCGCATCGGGCGAGGATCGCCGCGGCCGTCTCCGCGTCGGACCCGAGGCCCCAGTCCTCTTCCTCGAAGGTGCCGCCGAGCACGACGTCCCTGCTGCGCGGATGGACGTAGGTGTACCCGGCCGGGTCGTCCTGGATCCGCAGGGAGGCCCGCAGGCCCGGGTTGCGCACCAGGACGAGCTGTCCGCGCACCGGCCGCATCGCCGGGTCCTCGCACAGCTGCCGCGCGCCGAGCCCGCTGGCGTTGACCACGACGGGCGCCCAGGCGCGGGCCTGGTGGAGGGTGTCGAGCCGTCGGTGGACGAGGTCGCCCCCGTTGTCCAGGAAACGGCCGAGCAGCCAGGGCAGGTAGAACGGCATCTCCACGGTCGGGGCGGTGAAGCGCCAGCCGTCCGCGTACGCCGGCGCGAGTTCGGCCGGTTCCAGGCGGCGCAGGTCCGGGACGGCGGCGCCCCACCAGGGCACCCCCTCCGGCTGCCGCCCGAGCGCCGGCATCCAGGTGTCGCGCATGACGACGCCGGGCACGCCGTCCTCGGCCTGGCGGGCGAGTTCGGCGAAAGTGGCCGCGGACCAGCCCGCCACCCGGTCGCTTGCCGCCACTCCGACCGGGTACCAGACGGCCGCCGCCACGGCCGACACCGTTGACAGCAGTCCGTCCGCCGTCACCACCACGACCCGCAGGCCCTTCTCCTGCAGCCGCAGCGCCGTGGTGAGCCCGATGACCCCGCTGCCGATCACGACGACGTCCACGTCGATCCCCTCCTCCCGACCGGCCGCCGGCTCGGACCGCGGCGGCTGGATCCAGGAAAGCGGGCCGGATCGGGAGGCGTCCAAGACGAGTTCCGTCCGTCGGCGATAAGCCGGCCTTATCGCCGACGGACGGCCTCCTCACCGCCCGGCAGGCCGTACCGCCGCCCGACGGCCCTATCATCGACCGGTGGACCTCCGCCGCATGCGCTACTTCTCGGTGCTGGCCGAGGAGTTGAACTTCACCCGGGCCGCCCGCCGACTGCGGGTGGCGCAGCCGGCCCTGAGCCAGCAGATCAAGGCGCTGGAGCGGCAGCTCGGTGTGCAGCTGGTCGAGCGCACCAGCAGGGGCTGCACGCTCACCCCGATCGGCAGCGCGGTCGCCGAGGAGGCCCGGCGGGTGCTGGGCCAGGTGGCCGAGGCCGACCGGCGGATCAAGGCCGTGGCCGAGGGGCGGCAGGGAAGCCTCCGGGTGGCGTACACCCGATCGGCCCGCGGCGGTGTCTCCGACACCCTGATGACCGAGTTCCGCGAGCGGTACCCCCGGGTGGACGTCGCCCTGCAGACCGGCTGGACGGCCCACAACGTCGGCGAGCTGCTCGCGGGGCGGTTGGACGCGGCCTTCGTCCGTCCGCCGCTGGACGTCCCCGAACTGGCCTGCCGGGTCGTCGCCGAGGAGGAACTGCTGCTGGCGGTTCCCACCGGCCATCCGCTCGCCGCCGGCCGCGCCAGGGTCAGCCGGCGCCGCATCAGCGACGAACCGGTCGTGCTGTGGCCGCGCGAGAACGGCCCCGGGATGCACGCGCTGATCACCGGCCAGCTGTGGCCCGACGGGCCGCCCCGGATCGTTCGCGAGGAGCCGGACGACGAGCAGCTGCTGCTGGCGGTGGCGGCCGGGTACGGGATCGCGCCCATTCCCGAGGGGCGGGCCCGGGTCTTCCGGATACCGGGCGTCTGTCTGCGCAGGCTGACCCGACCGGTTCCCACCGTCACCCTGGGTCTGGCCCACAACCCGCGGACGGCCTCCCCGGCGGTCCAACTGCTGCTCGCCATGGCCCCGCAGCTCCCCGTGGCCGAGGCCGCCGCCGGGCCGGGGGGTGGCGCCCCCCGCGGCCCCCCGGGGGGCCCCAACCGCGGGGGGGGGGCCCACCCCAGGTGGGGGCCCGGGTAGGGGGGGGGCCCCCCGCCCGGATTAGGCT
>NZ_JBHVVI010000122.1:0-26007 GCF_042883685.1 Kitasatospora sp. NPDC058190 | reverse complement strand
GGGGCCTGTTCCTGGTGGCCCAACTGGCCGAACGGTGGGGGACCAGGTACACGGCCCGCGGCAAGATCATCTGGTCGGAGCAACCACTGACCGCACCGGAGTACCAGTTCGAGGCGATGCTGCTGTGAGGCCTGCCTGGTGGAGGCGGTCCCGAGCGCTGGTGCCGTCGCCGAGCCGGGTGAGGGTCCTGCCCCTGATCAGGCGACGCGGGGAGGGCGGTGGTGCCGGGTGACCACCAGGATGGCCATGTCGTCGCCGCGTTCGTCCTCGGTCCAGCGGCCGACGTCTTCGGTGAGGGCGTCCACCACCGCATCGGGGTCACCGAACAGCCTGCGCATGCGCTCCGAGGCGAGCGGATCGTAGAAGGCCCCCCGCTTGTCCCGCGCCTCGGTGACGCCGTCGGTCACCAGCAGCAGCGAGGCTCCCGGGGGCAGCCGCACGACATCGGCGGGCACGGAGCCGGCATGAGTGAGATCGTTCAGCCCCAGGCCGAGGGGCAGCTGTGGGACGGCCGGGTCGAGCCGTGCGAGCTGTCCGTCGTGAATCAGGTACGGGGGCGGATGCCCGTGGTTCACCAGGCTCACCACCGCGCCGTCGGCGGAGAACTCGGCCAGCACGGCGGTGATGAAGCCCTCCATGGAGGGCACCGGGCCGCTCCGGGCGGTATGCCTGGTCACCGCCTCGTCCATCCTTCGTCCCAAGGTGACCAGGCTGGGAGCGTACTCGGCCTCCTGCCGGAAGGCTCCGATCGCGATCGACACGGCGGCCACAGCCGCAAGGCCCTTGCCCCGCACATCGCCGATGATCACCCGCACCCCGAACGGTGTCTCCTGCACCGCGAAGAAATCACCGCCGATCCGCGCCTCGGCCTGCGCCGCCGTATAGCCCGCGGCGACGGTCAGCGGCCCGACGTCCCTCGGTGGCTCCGGGAGCACCGCCCGCTGGACCCGCTCCGCGACCTCCCTGGCCAGTGCCAGATCGCGCCCTTGCCGCACGATCAGCCGATTGACCGCGAGAGCCAGCACGCCGATCACGCCGACCACGGCGAGATCGACGATCAGCGGTGTCGCCGGACGCCCGCGATCGACGTCCACCAACACCGAGGCCACGCACGTGACACACACGACGGCGAGCGCGGCGCGGAAGGAGAGCGTGGCACCCGCGATGAGCGGTGCGGCTGCCAGCAGCGGGAGCCCCGTGTACGGCTGGGGCGCGAAACGATCCAGTAGGACGCCGACCACGAGGACCAGCGCCGCGAGCATCCACGGGGCCTTCGCCAGAGTGGGTCGCAGGACTCTCACGGTGCACCTCCCGTCCCGGCCGATCAGGGCCCGGAGCACGGGCCCCGGCCAAGCCTGTCACATCAGGCACTTACCCGATCTTTCGGACACGCTCGTGGCCGCCCGCAGGGCTCGCGCCCCGGCCGGCCGATGTCGGCCGAGGGCGGAGGTGTCATCGAGGGTGCCCGTCACAATGATCTGATTGATCATCAAACTCGGTGTTTGTCCGGGTTGTTGTGTAGCCTCACCGCATGTCCACCGGACGTGCGGTGAGGCCGCGCGAACTGCCATGTGCCTTGAGTGGAATCGGGGCGCCGGTGCACCATTCCGGCTGGTCATGCTCACGGACGAGGGCCTCGAGTACCTTCCTCGCCCCGAGAGGAGCAGCGCCGTCGCCGAGAACACCGCCGAATCCGCCTGGGCCCCACGCGTGGGGAGGATCAAACCGTGCCGGCTGATCAGGCTGGAGCAACACGTCGATCCACGCGGCACCCTCTCCGTGGTCGAGTCCGGCGTGACCACGGACTTCGCCATCCAGCGCGTCTACTACATGTACGGGCAGCCGGACTCGTCGCCGCCCCGTGGTGAGCACGGGCACCGCACCCTGGAGCAGGTGGTGATCGCCGCGCACGGCGGCTTCTCGGTCAGCCTGGACGACGGCTTCCGCCGCACGGCGTACCGGCTGGACGAGCCGGGTGTGGGGCTCTACATCGGGCCGATGGTGTGGCGCGTGCTCCAGGACTTCGCCCCCGAGTCCGTCGCCCTCGTCCTCGCCTCGCGACACTACGAGGAGTCGGACTACTACCGCGACTACGACACCTTCCTGCGCGACGCCCGGAGCCTGCCGTGAACGTGCCCTTCCTCGACCTGAGCGCGGCCTACCGGGAGCTGCGGGCCGACCTCGACGCGGCCGTGCGCCGGGTCGCCGCCTCCGGCCGCTACCTGCTCGGCGCCGAACTGGAGGCGTTCGAGGCGGAGTTCGCGGAGTACTGCGGCAACGGGCACTGCGCCGGGGTCGGCAGCGGCAGTGCCGCGCTGGAGCTGGCGCTGCGCGCGCTGGGCATCGGACCCGGCGACGAGGTGGTGGTGCCCGCGCACACCTACATCGCCACCTGGCTGGCCGTGTCCGCCGTCGGGGCCAGGCCGGTGCCCGTCGATCCGACGCCGGACGGGCTGTCCCTGGACCCGGCCCTCGTCGAGGCTGCGCTCACCCCCCGGACCAGGGCCGTGCTGCCCGTGCACCTGTACGGGCATCCGGCCGATCTGGATCCGCTGCTGGCGATCGCCGAACGGCACGACCTGGCCGTCGTCGAGGACGCCGCGCAGGCGCACGGCGCCCGCTACCGGGGCCGCCGGATCGGATCGGGCCACGTGGTCGCGTTCAGCTTCTACCCCGGCAAGAACCTGGGCGCCATGGGCGACGCCGGAGCGGTCGTCACCCGGGACGCCGCCCTGGCCGACCGCGTCCGGCTGCTGCGCAACTACGGCTCCCGGGAGAAGTACCGGCACGAGGTGCGGGCCACCAACTCGCGGCTCGACGAGCTCCAGGCCGCCGTGCTGCGCGCCAAGCTGCCGCACCTGGACGCCTGGAACGCCCGGCGGGCCCGCACCGCCGAGTGCTACACCCGCGCCCTGGGCCGCCTTCCGCAGCTCGCCGTCCCCGCCACCGCCCCCTGGGCCGATCCGGTGTGGCACCTGTACGTGATCCGCTGCGCGGAACGTGACGAGCTGCGCCGTCGGCTGGAGCGGGCCGGGGTGAAGACCCTGATGCACTACCCCGTACCACCGCACCGGTCCCCGGCCTACGCCGACGACCCGGCCGGCGCGCCGCCCGGCACCCACCCGCGCAGCGAACACCTGGCGGAGACGGGCCTCAGCCTCCCCCTCGGGCCCCACCTCGGCGACGACGAGGCCGGCGTCGTGGTGGAGGCGGTCACCACCGCGGCCGCGGGGCTGCGACCGTACGACCGTCGTTCCCCGTCGGGGACGCCACGGACGGGAAAGCACGGGACGGAAGCCTCCGTGAAGGGATCACGGTTGCATGGATGACCGCCGCTCCGCCGTGCCGCCGGAGGTCGTCCGGCTGCCCCGGTACACCCGTGCCGACCAGGACGAGATCTTCGGCCCCGGCGACGACCCCTACAGTGTCGGCAACCTCGGACTGACCTTCCGGCCCAAGGAGATCCACCTCGGCATCCGGGCCGCCGACGAGCGGCTCGTCGCCCACATCGGCCTGGTGCCGATCCCGCTCGGCGTCGGTGACACGGAGCTCGTGGTCGTCGGCATGGGCGGCCTCGCCGTCGCTCCCGGCAGGCGTGACGGCAGCCTCGCGCGCGCCCTGCTCGAAGCCGCGTTCGACCATGCGCGCACGCTCGGCTCCGCGCATGCGCTGGCGTTCTGCCGTCCGAGGCTCGTCCCCTACTACGAGCGGCGGGGATTCCACGAACTGGCCGCGGAGGTGACGGTGCAACAGCCCGGAGGGCGGCTCGTGGTGATGCCGCTGCGCACGATCTGGGCGCCGCTGCACGACGGTGCCGAGTGGCCCGCGGGCGCGGTGCGGCTGCACTCGCTGCCGATCTAGGCCGACAGGGGCCATCGTCCGCCCTGGTGGGCAGCGGCGGAGAGCGTGAGTGCCTGAAGTGGCGGCTTGTGGCCTGCTGTCCGATTTGCAGGCATTTGATCACGCTTCTGGTTCCCGCAGTGCGTGATCGCGACGAGCGGTATGCATTCACCCGGTGGGCCCGCTGGGGCAGGCTTTCGGTGTCGGCAGGGGCAGCAGGAACTCCGCGCGGGGGAACCCGGCGTCACGGGAGGGCTGCGCTTCCGCCCTGCCGGCCGAGATCGACTGATCCACAGAGCGGAAAGACGGAAAAATGTTCAAGACCGAGGCTCGTTTCGTCAAGTTCGTCGTCGCCGTTTCCCTTGCCGTCGGCGCCTTCCTGGCGCTCGGCGGGACGGCCGCCCCGGACACCGTCAACACCGCTGCTCCGGTCGCGCTCGCGGACTCCGCCTGGGGCTGATCGTCCGGGCACCGGCCGTGAGCCGGGCCGGTGCGGCCCTCAGGCGTCCAACGGGTTCGCGGCGATCCTGGCGGCGATGCCGTTGCGCATCGCCGCCGCCGCCGAGCTGTCCGGCTTGCGCTGCGCCTGCTCACGGAAGCACGACACGAACTCGTCGCCGAGGCCGAGGCGGGGGTGGCGTGCCAGCACCTCGCCCCGGAAGGCGGCGGTGAAGTCGTCCACGTTCCGGCCCGAGATGTCCAGGCTGGTGGAGCGTTCGAGCAGGTGGCCCTCGGGGTCGTCGGCCACGTCGACCTGATCCCACATGTGTCGGACGATCACCTCGGCCAGCCGCGTGCGGCGCGCCGCCGGCCAGCCGGCGCCGGCCGCGAACACCCACGCCACGTGTCCGCCGGCTTCGTCGAATGCCACGGTGTGGCTGTCGAACTCACGTACCAGGCCGATGTCGTGGAACATCGCCGCCACGTACAGCAACTCCGCGTCGAACGCGATGCCCTGGGACGTGCCGTAGGCCGCCGCCCACAGGTAGGCCCGCACGGAATGGTTCAGCAGTGCGGGGGAGCAGTAGGCGGAGGCCACTTCCCGGGCGGTGGCGCACGCGGCGGTGTCGGGGATCACGAGATCGTCGAGTTTCACGTCAGCGATTATCCGGGCCGCCGGACCGTCGGACGGTCGAGGCCGTGGCCTCCGTGACGCCCGCCGGTCGTCAGCCGGATTCGGCCGCGTCGAGCATGCCGGAGCGGGCCACCAGGTAGCCGAGCTCCGCCCTGCTGCGACTGCCCAGGGCGTCCGAGATCTTCTTGATGTGCGAGGAGACCGTGCGGGAGCTGATGCCGAGCCGGGCCGCGATGGCCTCGTCGGTGTGCCCGCGCACCATCAGGCGCAGCACCGCCGTCTGGCTCTCCTGGGCGAGTCGCCGCGGGCGTAGCTGGTCCGGACCGTAGGTGATCGTCTGCGCCCGCCCCCACATGTGGTCGAAGACCTTCACCAGGAAGTTGACGATCCCCGGGTGCTGGATGGCCAGCGCCGTGGTCCGGCGGTCCTGGAGTCCGGGGACGAAGGCGACCGATCGGTCGCAGATGATGATCCGCTCGAAGACCTCGTCGAGGGTGCGGATCTCGGCTCCCGCCGCGATCACCTGCTCGATGTACGCGAGCGTGGGCCCGTGCGTGCGGACGGTGTGCTGGTACAGCGTGCGCTGCCGCACCCCGCGCCGGTTCAGCGCGATGTCGCGGGAGAGCGCGTCCGCCAGCAGTTCCGGTGCCCGGCCGCCGCCGGGTTGGGCGGTGAGCAACTCCTCCTTGCACGATCGCACGGCCTCGCCGAGGGCGACGCTGATCACGCCTTCCCCGAGCAGCAGCCGGATCGGTGCCGCGGTCCGGGCGTGGAAGTCCTGGTACATGCCGTCCACTTGGGAGACCGCGGCCCGCAGCGCCGTCAGGGTGTGCTGCTGTTCCATGATGGCGCGGTCGATCGGCCGGGCGAGATCGGCGGCGGCGATGTCCGGCGGGATCGGTACCAGAGTCCGGGCGTCGTCCGGGAGGGGGCGCAGCAGGCCCAGGGTGAGCAGGCACTCGGGGACGTTGCCCGAGACGTTCCCTGTCGTCAACGCCTGCTGGTAGCGCTCCATGCCGGCGCCGCATACCTGCACTTGTCCTATTTGGTCACCCGTATCCGGTTCTGTGCACATATGGCTGTCCTTCATGATCTCGCGTTTCGTGATCATGATGCCACGGCAGGGCTTCTGCGAGGGGGTGGGAGCGGCACACTTGTTCCTGTCGCCGAATCGGGCCCTGCCATTCAGGGCGGTTATCCCGATATCGAATTGATGAGGCGCCAGAGTTCTTCTGCGCGCACAGGATGACGGACCGCCGTGCGGCCGATCGCCGGCGAGTCGAATCGTGTACCAACACCCAAGGAGCCGACATGGGCAAAATCGCCGTACTCACCAATGACCTCCAGTACGACCTGGTTGAGAAGAACGAGGCCCGGGTCGCGGCCGTCGAGGCCGCGACGCCGATCTTCGTGAACTTCCTCGAGGAGATGCGCGGTCGTGGGCACCACGTCTTCCACCTCCAGCTGATCATCCCTTCCGACGACCCCAACGAGGAGCGCGACGAGTTCGGCCGGCTCCCCGTCCAGGAGGGCACGGAAGGCGCGGCCATCGTCAAGGAGTTCCTCGCGCCCGGCGACGTCGTGATGGTCAAGAGCAAGGACAGCGGGTTCTACGAGACGGACCTGCACGACCAGCTCCAGGCCCTCGGCGTGGACACCGTCCTGATCTCCGGCATGCAGACCCAGATCTGCGTGCAGACCACCGCCGCCGACGCCTTCTTCCGGGGCTACAAGGTCTGGGTGCCCTCCGACTGCGTCGTCTCGGCACAGCCGGAGGACAAGGCGCGTGCGCTCGAGTGGCTGGAGGGCTACTGCGCGACGGTCGCCGACTCCGGCGAGATCCTGCGCATTCTGGACGCCGAGGGCGAGCTGCCCCGAAAGACCGTCAAGATTCCGTAATCCCTTCTCACTTCAGCAGAAAACAAGGGCGGCAACAGATGACCACGACCCCAACCATCTCCGGTGAGATCCAGCTCGACCACGGCAGCGGTGCCGAGCTCAGCCATGAGCTGATCTCCCTCATCGTGGAGACCCTCGGCGACGTCTACATCGGCGAGATGGAAGACAGCGCCATGCTTCCGACCGGTGGCGCGCAAATGGCCATGACCACCGATTCGTTCGTCGTCGATCCGCCGTTCTTCGGGAACGGCGACATCGGCAAGATCGCGGTCTGCGGCACCGTGAACGACCTCGCCGTGGTGGGGGCCAAGCCCACGTACCTGACCCTGGGCATGATCCTGGAGACCGGGCTGCCCCTCGAGAAGCTGGTCCAGGTACTCACCTCGATCCGGGAGACGGCCCGGGAGGCGGGCGTCCAGATCGTCTGCGGTGACACCAAGGTGGTGCGCAAGGGCGAGGCGGACCAGATCTACCTGAACACCGCGGGCGTCGGCTTCTTCGAGCGCACCCCGCTGCGGATGCGCGACGTGCGCCCCGGTGACAAGGTCATCCTCAGTGGACCGATCGGCAACCACACCGTCCACCTGCTGTCCATCCGGGAGGGGCTCGGCTTCGAGACCCGGGTCCTCAGTGACTGCGCCCCGCTGAACGGCATGCTGGACGAGCTGTTCACGGCGGTCGGCGACGGCGGGGTCCACTCGGTCCGGGACGTCACCCGAGGCGGTCTGTCCGCGGTGCTGCACGAGTACGCGGCCTCGGCGGGCCGGACCATCCGCATCGACGAGACCGCGCTGCCCGTCCAGGCGGAGACGGCGATGGCGATGGACATGCTCGGCACGAACGCGATCCACGCCGCGAACGAGGGCTGCGTCTGCCTGTTCGTGGACCCGTCCGCCGAGGAGCAGGTGCTCGCCGCGCTGCACGCGCACGGCTACGGCGCCCACGCCGTGACCATCGGCGAGGTGACCGAGGAGACCGAGGCGTCGGTCGTCATGCGGGACGCCGACGGCCGGCTGTCGGTGCTGGAGGAGCTGCGCGGCGCCGAACTCCCGCGGCTGTGCTGATGATCGCCGACCTGGAGCCCGCGCGGCCGGGGCGGTGGCGGATCCGGGTCAACGGGGTGGTCCAGGGCGTCGGCTTCCGGCCGTTCGTCTACAAGGCCGCCCTCGACCAGGGCCTGAGCGGATGGGTGCTCAACGATCCCGAGGGCGTGCTGATCGAGATCCAGGGCGAGACCTCCCGGCTGCAGCGCTTCACCGAGGTGCTCGGCACGGAGATGCCTCCGCTGGCCCGCATCCACGAGCTGACGGTGGAGGAGGTCCCGCTGCTGGACGGCGAGCAGGTGGGATTCGTCATCAGGAGCAGTGTGCACTCGGGTCGCAGGGCCACGGTGGTGCCGGCCGACTCGCACGTCTGCACCGACTGCCTCGCCGAGCTGCGTGATCCGGCGGACCGGCGCTACCGCTACCCGTTCATCAACTGCACCAACTGCGGGCCGCGGTACTCGATCATCCAGGCGTTGCCCTACGACCGTGCTCAGACCACCATGGCGGCCTTCACCATGTGTGCGTCGTGCGCGGGTGAGTACGTCGACCCGATGGACCGTCGTTACCACGCCCAGCCCAACGCCTGCGCCGACTGCGGTCCCCAACTGCTGCTGGCGACGCCCGAGGGCGAGCTCAGCCGGGGCGAGCGCGCGCTCGGCCGGGCGGCCTCGGCGCTGGCCGAGGGTCTGATCGTGGCGGTCAAGAGCGTCGGCGGCTTCCACCTCGCGGTCGACGCGCGCAACGCGGAGGCGGTGCACCGGCTGCGGCAGCGCAAGCGGCGGGACTCCAAGCCGTTCGCCGTGCTGGCCCGTGATCTCGACACGGTGGCGTCCTTCGCCGAATTCAGCGAGGCGGAGGCCGAGTTGCTCCGGTCGCCGGCCCGGCCGATCGTCCTGCTGCGCAAGCGGGACGGCGGTCTGCCGGAGGCCGTCGCACCCCGCAACCCGAACCTCGGGGTCATGCTCCCCTCCGCGCCGCACCACCAACTGCTGGTGGACGAGCCGGGGCTGGACGCCCTGGTGATGACCAGTGGCAACATCTCGGGCTACCCGATCGTCTACCGCAACGAGGAGGCCCTGGCGCAGCTCTTCGAGATCGCGGACGTCATTCTCTACAACGACCGGGACATCGACACCAGGGTCGACGACTCGCTGGTCAGGTACTCCTCCCACCCGGAGCTGGACGAGCCGGTGGTGAGCTTCCTGCGGCGCGCCCGCGGGTACGCCCCCTACCCGGTGGAGGTCGGTTACGAGCTCGCCCCGATCGTGGCCTACGGCGCCGAACTGAAGACCACGGTGGCCCTGACGGAGGGCTCGAAGGTCTACGTCAGCCAGCACATCGGGGACCTGAAGAACGACGAGACCTACCAGTCGCACCGCCGTACCGCTCAGCATCTCGCGCGGCTGTACGGGCTGGCGCCGCGGTACGCGGTGTGCGACATGCACCCGCAGTTCCGGGCCACCCGCGCGGTGCTGAAGGAGGAGGGCGCCGGTGTCGAGGAGGTGCTGCTGGCGCAGCACCACCACGCGCACATGGCCTCGTGCATGGCGGAGAACCGGATCGACGGTACGGCCGTCGGTGTGGTCTTCGACGGCGCCGGCTACGGCGAGGACGGCACGATCTGGGGCGGGGAGTTCCTCCTCGGAGACCTCGCCCGGGCCGAGCGGGTCGCGCACCTGCGCCCGTTGATGCTGCTGGGCGGTGACCGGGCGGTCAAGGAGCCGGTCCGTACCGGCTTCGCCCTGGCCCTGGACGCGTTCGGCGACACCGACCAGGCGTGCGAGGCGTTCCCCGGCCTGCGCCGGCTCGACGAGCAGCAACGGCACGTGTTCGCCACGATGGCGCGGCGCGGCATCAACTCGCCGTCGGCCTCCAGCATGGGAAGGCTCTTCGACGCGGTCGCGGCCCTGCTGGACGTGTGCACGCGGGCCGAGTACGAGGCGCAGGGCCCGGTCGAGCTGGAGGGACTGCTCGGGCGGGACCTGACGATGGCCGCGCCGGACCAGCGCTACCGGTTCGACCGGTCCCGCCCCTACGGCCCGGTCGAGTTCGACCCCCGGCCGATGGTCCGGGCCGTCGCGGCGGACCTGGCCGCGGGCGTGGACATCGCCGTGATCAGCCGGCGCTTCCACTCCACGGTCGTGGAGCTGGTGGTGGAGCAGTGCCGGGAGATCCGCACCCGCTCGGGAGTGCGGACCGTGGTGCTCTCCGGCGGCGCGTTCCTGAACGAGTTCCTGCTGGTGAACAGCCTCGTCGAGCTGCGCCGAGCGGGCTTCGACGCGCACTGCCACCGCCAGGTGCCCACGAACGACGGCGGGATCGCGCTCGGCCAGGTCGTCATCGCGAACGCGCGGCTCGCCGCGCGGCAAGGGAAGGGGTGAACCAGTGGGCCTCGGGGCCATCGGCGGTGCGGTGACGGACCGTCCGCACGTGCTCGTCATTCATCGCTGGCGCGACCGGTACGCCGACTACGCCGGCTACCTCGACCACGCCACCCACCACGTCAGCTACCTGACCACGTCGCTGGGGCGCGAGTCCGTCCCCGCCGAGGCCGCGGCGGTCGTGGTGGTGGACGCCACCGACGATCTCGCGGCGGTGCGCGGGGCGGCCGAGGCCCTGGTGGCGCGGTTCGGCCGCCCGGCGGCCCTGGTCGCCCTGAACGAGGGCGATCTGGACACCGCGGCCGTTCTGCGGGCCGAACTCGGCTGCCCGGGCCGCGGCCCGGCGGAGCAGGACCGCTTCCGGGACAAGCTGGCCATGGTGTCGGCGGCGGCCCGGGCCGGAGTCGCGGTTCCGGCCTTCGCCGACGCCCCGGGGCCGGAGGCGGTGCGGGAGTTCGGCGACCGGCACGGCTGGCCGATCGTGCTCAAGCCGCGGCGCGGCACCGCCAGCCGGGGCGTACGGATCCTCGGATCCGCGGCGGAACTGGACGAGGCGACCGCGGCCCTGGCCGACGAGCCCCATCTGGTGCAGTCCTATCTGCCCGACCCGATCGTGCACATCGACGGGTTGTGGGACGGGACGGCGCTGGGGCCGTGGCGGGCGTCCAGGTACCTGAACAGCTGCCGGGCGTTCAACGACGGTGCCTACCTGGGCTCCGTCGAGCTGGACGATCCCGAACTGCTGGCCCACCTGGGGGAGTTCACCGCTCGGGCGGTCGCCGCACTCGACCCGGGGCCCTGGGTGTTCCACCTGGAGGCGTTCGTGGCCGACAGCGGTGCGGGCACGCCGCGGATCACCTTCCTGGAGGCCGGGGCACGGGTCGGCGGAGCGGAGATCCCGTTCCTCTGGCGGGAGGTCCACGGCATCGACCTGATGGCGCTGGCCTTCGACCTCCAGCTCGGCCGACCGCCGGCGGCAGTGGACCCGTCCTTCACCGAGTCCGCGGGCTGGCTGCTGGCCCCGCTCCCGGTCGAGGCGCCGTGCCAGGTGGTGGAGGTGAGCCCGGCCCCGGACGGTCCGTACGCGCAGGTCGTCCCGGCCGAGGGAGCCGTGATCCCGAAGACCGGTGGCTACGAGCACGTCGGTGCCCGGTTCAGGTTCCGCGGGGCGTCGAGCCGCGAGGTCGAGGCGGCGCTCGAGCGGACGGCCGCGGACTTCCGACTCCGCTGCCGCCCGCTGCCCGCACCAGTCCCGTCGCACTGAAATCAGAATCCAAGGAAAGAGGTGATCCCCCGTGGACGCTAAGAACGACCTCCTCATCGTCGTCGGCAGCCGGCTCCGGACCTACCGCGAGTACGCCCTGGCCTCGCTGGCCCGGGCCTACGAGATCGCGCTGGTGACCTCCCAGCCCGTCACCTGGGAGCAGCCCTACGTCAGCCGGACCCGCCAAGCGGACACGACGGACACCGACAGCCTCCTGGAAGCGGTCGAGGCGATCCGTGCCGAGGCCGGTCCCGGCCGCCGGATCGGCATCTACACCTGGGACGAGCTCTCGCTGCTCGCCACCGCGTCCGTGGCCGAGAAGCTGGGCCTGCGCCACCTGTCGGCGCAGGCGGCCGCGGCCTGCCGCGACAAGTACACCACCCGTTCGCTGCTGGACGGGGCCGGGCTGCCGACCGTGCGCCACCGGCTGGTCCGCTCGGCCGACGAGGCGCTCGCGGCGGCGGCCGAGATCGGCTACCCCGTGGTCCTCAAGCCCCGCTCGCTGGCCGGCAGCCTCGGCGTGCGCATGGTCGAGGACGCCGAGGCGCTGAGCGCCGCGTACCCGGAGGCCGTGGGGACGGCCCTGGCCGGTGTGCCGGAGGCCGACGGCGTGCTGGTCGAGGAGTTCCTCGTCGGGCCCGAGATCAGCATCGACAGCTGTGTCGTCGACGGCGCCGCCGAGCCGGTCTTCGTCGCCCGCAAGCGACTCGGCTTCGAGCCCGGCTTCGAGGAGATCGGCCACCTGGTCGGCCCCTGGCGCCACGAGCCGTGGGCGGACGAGACCGTGGAACTGCTCCGCGCGGCGCACCGGGCCCTGGGCATCGACCACGGTGTCACCCACACCGAGGTGCGGCTGACCGCCGGCGGTCCGCGGATCGTCGAGGTCAACGGACGTCTCGGCGGGGACCTGATCCCGCACCTGGGCACCCTCGCCACCGGCATCGAGCTCCCGCTGGCCGCCGCCGAGTCGGCCTTCGGGCGGCAGCCGGACCTGACCCCGACGCGGGAGCGTTGCGCCGAGGTCCGGTTCCTGTACCCGGCCCATGACGGAACCGTCGAGTCGGTCGACCTGGGAGGGGCCGAGGACGTCCCCGGCCTCGCCGAGGCCGTCGTCCTGGCCGAGCCGGGTACCGAGCTGGCGCTGCCGCCCAAGGCGCTCACCCCGCGGACCGCCGCCCTGATCGCGGTCGGTGACGGGCCCGAGGCCTGCACCGCCGTGCTGGACGCGGCCGAGGCCGAGGTGGTCACCACCATGCGGGAGGGCTCGGCGGCCGGTCTCGGCGCCCGGCTGGAGAACCCGGTGACCAGGCGGTTCCTGGCCGCCGAGCGCGGGCTCGACGCGATGTCCGTGGCCGGCGTCCGGGGCGACGACTGGTTCAGCTACGGTGCCGGCGGCGGTGCGATGCTCAGCCGCCCGGTGCTCCTGTCGGCGGCCGACCGGATCCGGCTGCAGGACGATCTGAACGGACTGTTCGGCCTGCTGACCTCGCTGCCCGACCGCCTCTTCGGCGGCGACCGCCGGGCCTTCGCCCAGGCCGTGGGGATGACCGGCACCCAGATCGACCTGGTGCTGCGCGGCTCCGGCGAGCGGCCCGCGCCCATGGCCCGCGCCGACATCTACCGGGAGGTCGGCGGCTTCAAGGTGATGGAGCTCAACACCGGCAGCTCGCTGGGCGGCTGGCAGATGGCCGAGTTCGGCCGGGCGATGATGCAGGACCGCGCGTACCGCGACTTCGCCGAACGCGAGGGACTCGTCCACCCGGACCCGCTCGCCGAGATCGACGGGGTCCTGCGCGCCCAGTGCGCGGGCCGCGAGCTGCCCGCCCGCCCGGTGCTCGCCATCACCGAGTGGCCGGACGGCTTCGAGAAGACCAAGCCGTGGCTCGACTTCGTGCTGCCCGGATGGATGCGGCTGGGCTACGACACGGTGGTCTGCCACCTCGGCGAGTTCGAGTACCGCGACGGGGTGCCGTACGTGCACGGCAAGAAGGTGGACATCGTCTACCGGATCTTCCTGCCCGGTGAGATAGCCGACGAGCAGCGCAGCTTCGACCTGGTCGACCCGCTGATCAAGGCGGTCGAGCGCGGCGACACCGTGCTGTTCGCCGGGCTCGACTGCGAGCTGTACGGCAACAAGGGCAGCCTCGCGATGCTCAGCGACGAGCGGAACCGGGACGCCTTCACCCCGGCCGAGCTGGCGCTGATCGACCGGATCCTGCCGTGGACCCGCTTCGTGCGGGACGAGCGGGTCCGGTACGGCGACACCGAGGTCGACCTGGTCGCCCACGTGCTGGCGAACAAGGACCGGCTCGCCCTCAAGCCGACCCTGCTCTACGGCGGTGTCGGCGTGGTGTGCGGCTGGACGGTCAGCGACCAGGAGTGGGCCGAGCACGTGCGTGCCGCCGTCGGCGGCCCGTTCGTGGTGCAGGAGCGGGTGTTCCCGGCGGCCGAGCGGTTCGTCGACGAGACCGGCACCGGCCTCGAGGACCTGGTGGTCGCCTACGGCGTGCTGCTGATCGGCTCGAAGTACGCCGGGATGCTCGCGCGTGGCGTGGCCAACCCCCAGGTGGGGATCGTCAACATGCCGAACGGCGCCCGGATCGGATGCGCCTTCCACGTCGCGGACAGCGAGCCCGGCACCGGGAAGGCGGGGGCGTGACCTCGGCGCGGCTCGGCGGGCTCTGGCAGGACCGCGAGTTCCTGAAACTGTGGTCCGGTGAGACGGTCTCACAGATCGGCGCCCAGGTCGGCCAGTTGGCCCTACCGCTCGCGGCGGTGTACCAACTGGACGTCAGCGCGAGCGAACTGGGCGTGCTGAACGCGGCCTCGTACGCACCGTTCCTGTGCATCAGCCTGTTCGTCGGGGTCTGGGTCGACCGCCGCCGCCGGCTGCCCCTGATGCTCTGGAGCAACGTCGGCCGCGCGGTACTGCTCGGCAGTGTCCCGCTCTGCGCGGCGTTCGGTCTGCTCCGGCTGGACTACCTGTACCTGACGGCGTTCCTGATCGGCACCCTGACCGTGCTGTTCGACGTCTCCTACCAGTCGTACCTGCCCTCGCTGATCGACCGGGAGCACCTGCTGGAGGGCAACAGCAAACTCCAGGCGACCAGTTCGGTCGCCCAGATCGGCGGCCCGGCCCTGGCCGGGCTGCTGGTCGGGTGGCTCACCGCCCCGGTCACCCTGCTGGTGAACGCCGGTTCCTACCTGGTGTCGGTCGCCGGTCTGCTGGCGATCCGGCGGCGGGAGCCCGAACCCTCCCCGGCTGCCACCCAGACCTCCGTGCTGCGCAGCATCGCCGAGGGCATGCGGATGGTGCTCGGCAACGCCATGCTGCGCGCCTGCGCCCTGGAGTCCGGTACGTACAACATGTGCTGGCTGGCCCTGCAGACGGTGTTCGTCCGGTACGCCGCCAAGACCCTGGGGCTCGACCCCGGCGCGATCGGCCTGATCTTCTCCGGTGCGGCGGTCGGCTCGCTGCTGGGAGCCGTGGGCGCCGGCCGGCTGAAGCAGCGGCTGGGGCTGGGCCCGGCGATCATCGTCGAGCTGGTGCTCTGCTGCACCGCGCCGCTGCTGATCCCGCTGGCCCCCGTCGGCGGCACCGCGGCGGTGGCCGCGGCCACCCTCGCCCTGGCCCTGTGCGGGCTGGGGTCCACGATGGCCACCATCCACATCGTCAGCCTCCGGCAGGCGATCACCCCGCCCGAGCTGCTCGGCCGGGTGAACGCCGGCTGCCGCTTCCTGGCCTGGGGGCCGCTGCCGCTGGGCGGCGTGATCGGCGGCTACCTCAGCGATGTGCTCGGCCCCCGGCAGACCCTGCTGGTCACGGCGGTCGGCTTCCTGTTCGCCCTGCTCTGGGTGGTGTTCTCGCCGGTGCCGCGGTTGCGGGACTTCCCGACCGCCCCGGTGCCCACGCCGGTCGCCGCCCAGTAGCCCTGAATCCTCCTTCCCCGTGCGACCCCGCCGTCGGCCCCGATCCGCCGGCGGGTCCCCGTCCCCTTCTGGAGATCCGTCATGACTTCGACCACGACCGGCTCGCTCTACGATCCGGCCGGCACCGCCGCCGGTCTGGAGAACGTCCGCAGCCTGGTGAACCTCGCCCTGGACGTCCTGCAGGAGGTCGCGGCCGACCGCGGCGGCCCGGTGGCGCCCGGTGGCGCGCACGGGGCGCGCGAGGCCGCCGCGAAGGCTCTGGTCGAGCCCCTGCTGCCGGAGCACGGCAGCGCGCCGACCGCGGTGCTGGACGACCTGGTGCGCTCGTACGCGCAGTGGTCGGTGGACCTCACCCACCCGGCGGCGCTGGCCCGCATGCAGCCGCCGCCCACCGCGTCGGGCGTGGCGGCCGAGCTGGTCGCCGCCACCCTCAACCAGTCCCTGCACGCCTGGGAGAGCGGCCCGTTCGCACTGGACCTGGACCGCTGGGTGATCTCCCAGCTGGCCGGGCTCGTCGGCTACGGCGTCGGCGCCGGCGGCACGCTCACCGCGGGCGGTAGCGTGTCGAACCTGATGGCCCTGGTGGCGGCCCGGGACGAGACGCTGGCCGTCAAGCTCGGCCGGTCGGTCTTCCAGGAGGGCCTGCCGGCCCTGGGGGTCCAGCCGGTCGTGGTGTGCCCCGAGGGCATCCACTTCTCCATCGGCCGCGCGGCCCGCGTCCTGGGGATCGGCGAGGACCACGTCGTGACGGTCCCGACCGACGCCCAGGGCCGGATGATCCCGGCCGAGGCCGACCGCATCCTGACCGAACTCCCCGCGGACCGGGTGGCCGTCGCCCTGGTGGCCTGCGCCGGCTCCACCGACCTCGGCATCGTCGACCCGCTGCCGGAGCTGGCCGAGATCGCCCGCCGGCACGGCGTCTGGCTGCACGCCGACGCCGCGTACGGCGCGGGGGCGCTCTTCTCCGACGAACTGCGCGGGATGCTCGACGGACTGGCGGAGGCCGACTCGGTCACCCTGGACCTGCACAAGTTCGGCTGGTCACCCGCCTCCTCCGCCGCGCTGCTGGTCCGGCGCGAGGAGACCCTGCTCCCGTTCGGTCTCTCGCCGACCACCTGCCTGAGCGCCGACGACGACACCTGCGCCGGCTACATCGGTTCGCAGAACACCTCGCTGCAGACCACGCGTCGGGTCGATGCCCTGAAGATCGCGGTGACCATGCGCACCCTGGGCAAGGAGCGTCTGGGCGCCATGGTCGACACCTGCCACGGGCTCGCCCGCCACGCCGCCGCGCGGATCGCCGCCGAACCCCGGCTGGAACTGTTCGTCGACCCGCCGCTCACCGCGGTGCTCTTCCGCTACCTGCCCGCGGACGGCCTCGACGTCGACGCCTTCAACGGGAAGCTGCGCCGCCGGCTGCTGGAGGACGGCCGGGCGCTCCTGGCCCGGACCCACGTCGAGGTGGACGGCCGCAGCCGGGTGTTCCTCAAGCTGATGCTGCTCAACCCCGACACCACCCCCGCCCAACTCGACGCCATCCTCGACGAGTTGCTGGCCGTCGCCGCGGCGCTGGAAGTCGAGCTCGGCGACTGAGCCGCGGAGCCCGGGCCGGCGGAGCCGGGCCGCGGTGTCGGCCGCCGGTGGGCCGACGTCCATGATCCACAGATTCCAGAGGAGATCTCAGCCGTGACAGCGCTGCTCGACCACCAGGGGCCGTCGGCAAGCCCTCGGCGCCCCGAGCCGGGAGACCGGGTGCGGGAGTCGATGACCCGGCTCCCGCGGGCCCTGGCCCTACCGCTCACCCTGCTGACCGGTCGGCCGCACCTCGGACAGCGGCCGGTGCGGTTCACCGCGACCCGGCATCTGGTCAACGCGTTCTGGTCGATCGGCTGCGGGCTCGTGGCGAGCGCCACCGCGCTCGCGACGGGCGGCTGGTGGCTCTTCCTGCTGCTGCCGGGCTGGGCGATGACCCTGCACGGTATGCGCAACCTGCGGATGATGGTCTACCACCAGTGCGCTCACCGGAACATGTGGCGCAGGCCGAGGCTCGATGCCGCGCTCGGGACCGCCCTGGCCGGGCTGCTGGTCGTCCAGGACTTCAAGCGCTACAGCGAGGAGCACGTCGGAGACCACCACGCGCTCCATCACATGACCCTGCGCGATCCGACCGTCCAGGCCTTCCTGGTGAGCCTCGAACTGGCTCCGGGCATGAGCCGGGGCCAGATGTGGCGCAGGGTGCTCGCCAAGATCGCCTCCCCGCGGTTCCACCTGCGCTTCCTGGCCGCCCGCGTGCGCTCGTACCTGCACGCGGCGACTCCGCTCGCCCGGCTCTGCTGGGTGGCCACCACGGCGGTGGTGGCCGCCCTCGCCACCTGGCTGCACCTGTGGACCTTCGTCCTGACGGCGTGGGTCCTGCCGTTGACCTTCTTCTACCAGATCAGCAACACCCTGCGGCTGTGCGTCAAGCACACCTTCCCGGCCCCCGAGCAGCGGGTCCGCAAGGGCCGGGAGTACTTCGGGAGCCTCACCAACGCGATCTTCCTCGGTGAGCCGGCACCGGATGCCGCCCTGCCGCCCGGCCGCCGGCTGCTCGCCTGGACCCGCTGGTGGCTGCGCATGCTGCTGGTGCACTTCCCCGCGCGCTACCTGGTGCTGACCGGTGACACGGTCTGCCACGACTTCCACCACCGGCATCCGATGAGCAAGGACTGGGCGGACTACATCTTCGCCCGCGAGGCCGACCGCGTCTCGGGTGCCGGAGGCTGGCCCGACTACCGGCACGTCTGGGGCCTCGTCCCGGCCATCGACGCCGTGTTCGATTCGCTGCGGGCGGCCGACCCCACCGAGTACAGCCTCTCCCGGCTGGCCGACATCAACCATCGCGAGCTGTTCGCGGCATTCGACGACTGACCGGACGACACAAGAAAGGGCTGCCTGTGAACACCCCGAGCGGGCCTGGCGAGCGGATGGTGATCCTCGGCGTCGCCGAGAGCGACGCGCACGCCGTGGCCAACCATCTGATCGGCATGCAGCTGCGCGGCCATGGATTCACCGTGCTGAACCTGGGAGTGTGCACGCCACTGGAGGAGTTCGCCGACGCCCTCGACGCCCACCCACAGGCCGAGGCGGTGTTGATCGGCAGCCTCAACGGCCACGCCCACCAGGACCTGCAGGGTCTCCCCGAGCTGAGGGCGGCCGGCCGGCTGCGCTGCCCGGTCATCGTCGGCGGCAACCTCTCGGTCGGCAGCCACAAGACCGAGGCCGACCTGGAGCGGCTGCGCGAGCTGGGCGTCGACCACTTGCTCTCCGACGCCGACGAGTTGGTGCTGCTGCTGGACCGGCTGCGCGCGGCCCGTGGTGCGGAGCTGTGTCATGGCTGACCTGCACGGCCTCGAACTGACCCCGCAGGTCGCCGCGGCGCTGCCGGACTGGTCGCAGATCCTGGCCCACCTCAAGGAGCCGGGCCGCCCGCACGCCGTCGACGTGCTGCGCGCCGCCCGGGCGTCAGGCCGGCCGGCGGTGCAGCCGCGCTGCGGGGTCGGCGGCCAGCAGCAGATGCTGGGCCTGCTGCGGGAGCTCGAACCGGCCCGCCCCGACATCCTGTCGGTCACCATCGACTCGCACACCAGGCTCAAGAAGTTCGCCACCGCCGAGGCCCTGCTGGGCGGCAACCCCGCCGACCTCAACGGGTACCCGCTGGTGGCGCACGGCTGGCAGCGTGGCCGCGAGCTGGTGGAGTCGGTGTCCGTCCCGCTGGAGGTCCGGCACGGCTCCCCGGACGGCCGGGACCTCTTCGCGGTCACCATCGCCTCGGGGATCAGCTCCTTCGAGGGCGGCGGGATCGGCTACAACCTGCCCTACTCCAAGGACGTGCCGCTGTCCCGTTCCCTGCGGGACTGGCAGCAGGTGGACGCCCTGTGCGGGCGGCTGGCGCAGGACGGAGTGGTGGTGGACCGTGAGCTGTTCGGCACCCTGACCGCCGTCCTGATGCCCCCGTCGATCAGCCTCGCCGTGCTGCTCCTGGAGGCGGCGGCCGCGGCCCGGGAGGGCGTCAAGTGCATCTCACCGGCGTACCCGCAGGGTGGCGAGGTGCACCAGGACATCGCGGCGCTGAGGGCCATCCGGTCGCTGGCCCGCCGGTACCTGCCCGCGGACGTCGAGGTGTACCCGGTGCTGCACGGGTTCATGGGCGCCTTCCCCAGGACGCCGGAGTTCGCGAACGCGCTCATCCTGCACGGTGGTCTGGTGGCCCGGCTCGGCGGAGCGGCCAAGGTGATCAACAAGACCGCCCAGGAGGCGTACGGCATCCCCGACGCCGCCGCGAACGCCAGCGGCATCAGCCTCACCCGGCTCGGCGCCTCCGACCTGTTCGACTTCGTCACGGTCGACGAGGCCAGGGTGGCGGAGGAGCAGTACTGGGTCGAACGCGAGGTCGCGGAGATCATCGAGCCGGTCCTCGGCGCCGCCGACCTCCTCGACGGCATCGAAGCGGCGTTCCGCGCCGGGCGGCTCGACATCCCGTTCAGCGCGAGCATCCACGCCCACTCCCGGGTCGTGCCGGGCCGGGACCGGACCGGTGCCATCCGCTACGCCGACTGCGGCGCGCTGCCGCTCTCCGCGGCCTCCCGGCGGTTCCACGCGGAGCGCCTGCGCGCCCCCGAGGGCACGCCGCCCCGGTCCCTGATCGACGCGGTGACCTCGGACATCTACTACTTCCTCGCCAAAGAGGACCTGCTCCTCACCTCCGCTTCCTCCTCCGCTTCGCCCGTCTCTTCCTCCTCCTCTTTCTCCTCCTCCGACACCTCCGACACCGAAACGAGGCCCCGATGACCACCGCCGCGCTGCCCGTCCACCAGCCGACCCAGGGCGCTCCCGACCCGCAGCGCGGTGAGCGGATCCGCGCGACCGACCGGGCCCACCTGTTCCACAACTGGGCCGCTCAGGGCGGCGTGAACCCGATTCCGGTGGCGGGCGCCTCGGGCCGCCACTTCTGGGACTACGACGGCAAGCGCTACCTCGACTTCTCCTCGCAGTTCATCAACATGAACATCGGTCACGGTCACCCGAAGGTGGTGGCCGCGATCAAGGAGCAGGCCGACCGGATGTGCATGATCGCCTCGACGTTCGCCAACGAGCAGCGCGGCGAAGCCGCCAGGCTCATCGCCGAGTTGGCCCCCGGGGACCTCAACCACGTCTTCTTCACCAACGGCGGGGCCGACGCCAACGAGCACGCCATCCGGATGGCCCGGATGCACACCGGCCGTCCCAAGGTGCTGTCCACCTACCGCTCGTACCACGGAGGGACCGCCGCCGCGATCTCGCTGACCGGGGACCCGCGCCGCTGGGCGAACGAGAACTCCGGCAGCGCCGCGGGCAACACCGTCCACTTCTTCGGCCCGTACCTCTACCGCTCCCACTTCCACGCCACCACCGAGGCCGAGGAGTGCGCCCGCGCGCTGGCCCACCTGGAGCAGGTGATCGCCTTCGAGGGGCCCTCCACCATCGCCGCCGTCCTGCTGGAGAGCATCGTCGGCACGGCCGGCATCCTGGTGCCCCCGGCCGGCTATCTGGCGGGCGTCCGCGAACTCTGCGACCGCTACGGGATCGTCTTCATCGCCGACGAGGTCATGTCGGGCTTCGGCCGGGCCGGAGAGTGGTTCGCGATCGACCACTGGGGCGTCACCCCGGACCTGATCACCTTCGCGAAGGGCGTCAACTCCGGGTACGTCCCGTTGGGTGGTGTGGTCGTCTCGGACGAGATCTACGAGACCTTCCGTGACGTGGTCTACCCCGGCGGTCTGACCTACTCCGGCCACCCGCTGGCCTGCGCCGCCGCCGTCGCGGCGATCACCGCGATGCGCGAGGAGCGCATCATCGAGAACGCCGCCCGGGTGGGAGCCGAGGTGATCGGCCCCGGCCTGCGGGAGCTGGCGTCCCGGCACCCGTCCGTCGGCGAGGTGCGGGGCATGGGCGTCTTCTGGGCGGTGGAGCTGGTCCGCAACCGCGAAACCAGGGAGATGCTGGTCCCGTACGCCGCGACCGGCACCCAGAGCCGCCCCGTGGACGAGGTGGTGGCCTTCTGCAAGGAGAACGGCCTCTGGCCCGTCTACAACTACAACCGCATCCACGTCGTCCCGCCCTGCACCATCACCGACGAGGAGGCCCGCGAGGGCCTCGCCATCCTCGACCAGGCCCTCTCGATCGCCGACAAGTACACCGACGGCTGAGGCGCCGCCCCAGCCGCAGGACCACGGGCCCGCCTGCTACCGCGGAGATCCGCCGTAGCAGGCGGGCCCGGTGCGTCGTCGGTCCCGGAGCGCCGGCTCCCCGGGTCGAACCGCAACCGGAACCGCGACCACGAGACGACGAAGGCCCGGACCGCCGTGAAGCGGTCCGGGCCTTCGATCAAGGCGGAGGATACGAGGTTCGAACTCGTGAGGGGTTGCCCCCAACACGCTTTCCCATTCTCTCGAACGTTGTACGTCGCAGTCCGCAGCTGCTCTGACCAGCGCCGGAGAGGCTTTGGAGGACGCCTCTGAACCCTGCCGTACGGGCATGAACGAGACGAGGTAGGGCGCCGACCGCAGTACGGTCGGGGCCCTCGTTCTCCCCGATGGGCCGGGGCCGGAGACTCACGTGAGGCCGGATTCGGCAGTCTTCGACGGACGCATCATCCGGGCTCGGGGATGCGCCAGACGATCCGAACCTGCTCGTCCAGGGGGAGCGAGGGGCCGCCGATGTAGATGCGATGGATCAAGTAGAGCACCGCCAGCCGGAACGCTTCCGGCCCGAGGTCGTCCATGGTCGAGCGGCTCAGCTTCGTCACCTGCCGGACGGTGCGCGGATCGGCTTCGAGGGGCCCGAGTTCAGCAACGAATTCCGGTTCGAGCTCGCCGACTTCGCGCATGGCTGAGATCGACCGCTGGAGAAGATCCGGCTCGACCTCGAACCGGGTGACAATGCGGTCGATGACGTACTGGTGTAGAACGTCTGCTGCGATGTTGCCGTGCTCCACGGGTTCCTCGCCCGTGCAGCTTGGGCACCCTTCGCACTCGTCAGAGCCGAAGACGGCCTCCGATTCCTCGTCTGCCTGCCTAGTGGACATGAAGCAGGAGGCCACCCACATGAGCTCCGTCCGGCTCAACTCCAAGTCTTCTGCTGACGACAAGTCGTGGTCGTTCCAGAGGCGGGCTGCGGCCTCGTCGTCTGCCACGAAGTCCGGAGGCGGCATCTCGGAGCGCATCAGGGACGCCAGGCTGACGAGATACGGCTCCCAGTCGAGTGCGCTGTGCAGCAGGGTGGCGAGCTCGGCTCCTGGGTGTCGCCAGAAGATGAGGTCTTCGTCGTAACCGTTGACGAAGTGCAGGACGTGGTCCGACGGGTCGAATTCGACCCCGGACATCTCTCCCAGGTGGGTGAGGACGGCCTGCCTGCCTCGGTACCGTCCGACGTAGCGACGGGCCTGTGCGACGAACGACTTCATCGTCGTATCGGCCAGCACCGCGTTGGGGCTGACACCGATCACCTTCGGGCGGTTGAACGGGCCGGATCGGCGGAGTTGCTGTGTTGCGTTCGCCCAGAAGAGCCGCTTGCTGTCCGGGTCGTACACCACGCAGTAGACAGGGATGTTCCCGTCTGCCCAGGTGTCGCCGTGGTGGCTGACGGGCACCGCGTAGCCGTTGGCCCGGCGCCACTTGTCCCCACCCTTGACCTGGACCCTGATGACGTCGCTCGTCACGTGTTCGTCCTCGACGAACGTGACGTAGAGGTCCTCGCCGAAGTCGTTCTGCCCGGATATCTCTTGGACGATGTGGTCATGTTCCTCAAGGAGGGTGCGTACCGCGTTCACGGCCGCCTGGGCAACACGCCGGCCCTTGGGGATCTTCGGCATGTCGCCCTCTCCGGAGGTTCCTCATCCGCCCCGCGAGAGTTCCGAGACGGTGCCTTCCCAGTGATTCTGCCCTGCGCTTCTGACACGGGGGCCGGCGCACGGACGGAGCGGACGTGACACGAGCGATGGCTGGAGTGGAGAACGACGAAGGCCCGGGCCGCTGAGCGGTCCGGGCCTTCGTGAAGGCGGAGGATACGAGATTCGAACTCGTGAGGGGTCGCCCCCAACACGCTTTCCAATTCTCCCCTGCGCAGTCCGCTCGCGTTCACATCAGTCCTGACCTGCGGCGGAGCAAGGAAGCAGTCGCCGTGCGAACCCGGGCGAACGGAGCTGAACGAGACCGGAATCGAGACCACCGGTCTCTCCTGGGCCGCGCCCTCTGAGCTGGCCAGGAGGTCCTGCTCTTCCGTCACAAGATCCTGGAAGTTCGGGAGTCCCGGGCGTGCCGCGCTTTGCTGGAACCTGTCACCGACGTTCCGCCGAGTCGCCTGATCCGCCCCATGCCGAGGAGCTTCCCGCATAGCCTGGCGGAGCCAACAGGATGGTGCGACCATCCACCGATCGTTCCCGGTCCACGACGACGGCCGGACCCGGACCGGCCAGGGGAGTTGGACGTGCCCAGCACCGTACTGAGTCACAGCTACGACATCGCGGCGACGCCCGCCGCGGTGCTTGCCCATCTGGCGGACCCCGAGAACTACATCGGGCTCTCCCCGCTGCTCGTGGACGTGCGGGACGTGCGGCGCGAGGGCGGGGTCACGCACTACGTGGCCGTCGAGCGCTTCCGGTTCCTCGGACTGGTCCGGCACGACAACGTCATCCAGGTCAGCCTGCGCACCGAGGACGCCCGGCTGCCGGATGAGGCGACGGTCAGCGGCGAGGTGGTCAGTCCTGGTGGTGTGCGGATGGACTACCGCTTCGCCGTCACCGCCCGAGGCGACGGCGGCTCTCTGGTGATCGATCGACTGCGGCTGCACGCGCCGTTCGGCCTGCTCCACTACGCGGCTGGGAAGGCCGGAGCAGTGCAGGCCGAGCGCGGCCACGTGCTGGCCCGGCGGCTGGGCGGGGGCAACTGAGGCGGGCGGGCCTACGGACGTCGCCGAGCGGGTGGGTGGTCTCATCTGACAGGTGGCCAAGAGCGTCGAGGAGGACGGCCCGACGGCGGACTAAAGGGCGTCCGGGCCTCGCCTGGCAGCGCTTCCGCCGGTGGTACGACCTCGCCCCGGGCCCGCTCCGCGTCCGCTGCCGGGCCACCGACTCGGCCGGGCGGGTCCAGCCGCTCACCGGCGACCGGAACGCCGTCCACGAGATACGGATCACCGCCGAGGTCAGCACGGAACCGGCTGGGCGGTGATCGCCGGGCCGACTGTGGTGAGCATCAGGTCGAGGAACTGGTCGGGGTGCCGGAAGCCCGCGAAGTGGCTCGCGTCGCGGATCAGGGCGCTCATGGGCCCCCACCAGCTCGGCTGGCTCGATGCCGTCCTCGCGGTCCCGCGCTGTCGTGACGTCGTGCGGGGATGCCCTCAGAAGTGGAGCAGGGTGTGGCGGCGGTCGTCGCGGGAGAGCCGGTCGGCCAGGGCGGCGAGCGGCAGTTCGGGCTGGACGGCCAGGACGGCGCCGAGCAGCCGTACGGCGCTGGGCTGTCCCGAGCACGCGGCCAGCAGGGTCGCGGTGATCCGCGGCTCCCACCGGGCGGGATCGGCCAGGCTGAGTCGGCGGAGGGTCGACACGACCTCGGAGTCGGTCAGCAGCCCTTTCTCCTCGTCGGGGAGGAGGAAGCCGTCCTGGTCCCCGGGATCGCACCGGGCGGGTGTGGTCGCCGCGTGCAGGAAGCCGGAGGCGTGGTCCCCGTCGAGGCCGAGGCCCTTGATCAGCTCTCGCAGGGTGTTGCCGCGGGGCCGACTGCAGCCCCGTTCCAGGTTGCTGATCGCACGGGCCGTGATTCCGGATCGTTTCCCGAGTTCCTCCTGACTGAGGCCGTGGAGGACGCGGGTACGGCGCAACAGCGCGCCGAAGCTTTCGACCTGCTCTGACACGAATCCCCCCGTGGTCGGTGGCGAGGCAGGTTTGGCTCGGGCGGTGCAGTTCGAGCAGTGCAGTCTAAACAGTAACGGGGCGGCAAAGATCGTGTGATGCACATCACATGTCGCAGTGGTCGGAGTGCGACGCTCCGGTCCGCTGGGCCTCCGGGAATTCTTCCGGCTATCTTCCGTGGAATTTCGCGTCCAAATTCCTGTTCCCACTCCGATCGTTTCTGCAGAATTGCTGCCGCGAACGGCCGTTCGGCTGATCGCAGGTCAAGGATCCAGGGAGGGTAAATGCGCAAGATCGCGACCACCGTCGCCGCGGGTCTGCTGAGCCTGGGCGCACTCGGGGCCGGCAGCGGGGTGGCCGAGGCCGGGCAGTGGGGCGGCTACGACACCCGTGACGGCGGTGTGGCTCTGCGCAACTGTGCGTGGGCGAGCTGCAACCTGTACGGCCGCGGCTACAGCGACCAGCACGCGTACATCTACTGCTACGTCATCGGCCAGAGCATCAACGGCGACGCCGGCTGGGCGGACCACGACCACTACCTCGCGGACTGGTCGTACTACGGCCGCTACTACAGCGCGGACAACTACATGACGTGGGGCGGCAGCATCTACAAGTGCTGAACCGAAGCGGTGCGCACGGAGCGGAAT
>NZ_JBHVVI010000121.1:0-26022 GCF_042883685.1 Kitasatospora sp. NPDC058190 | reverse complement strand
CAGCGGCCCGCCGAGCCCGCGCCGACCCTGGCCGTCCCCGAGCCCGGCACCCCGCCCGGCCCGCGCAGCCGCCCCGGGCGGCCCTTCCCCGGCGGGCCCGCCGACGCCGCGCGGGGCCTGGGCGCGCCGCCCGACGGCAGCCTGCTGGACATGCTCAAGGTCGCCAACGCGATCCTGGACACCGCGGGCCGGGTGGTGCTGTGGAGCCCGGCGGCCGAGGAACTGCTCGGCTGGCCGGGCGAGCTGCTGGTCGGCCGCCGGATCGACGAACTGATCCCGGACCAGGCGCAGGTCGCCCGGATCCGGGCCGCGATCCGGGACACCCTGCACCACGGCCGCTGGGCGGGCAGCGTCGAACTGCGCGACCGGGACGGCCTGCCGGTCACCGTGGACGCCCGGATCTCGCTCCTGATGGACGGCGACGGCACCCCGTTCCTGCAGGCCAACATGGCCGAGGCGGCCACCGTCCGGGCCGTCGAGCGGGACCTCGCGGTGCGCGACGCGCTGTTCGAGCAGTCCCCGCTGGGCATCGCCATCCTGGACACCGACCTGCGCTACACCGCCGTCAACCGGACCCTCGCCGAGCTGAACGGCGTCGCCCTGGAGGACCACGTCGGCCGCACCACCGGCGAGACCCTGCCCGAGCGGGCCGCCGACGAGATCACCACGATCCAGCGCCAGGTGCTGGCCACCGGCGAGCCGGTCATCGACGTCACCCTCGCCTCCCCGGTCACCACCCGGCCCGGCTACCGCTCGATCTCCTACAGCCGGATGACCGACCGCTCCGGCCGGGTGCTCGGCATCTCCGGCACCGTGATGGACGTGACCGAGCGTTACCGGGCGGTCGCCAAGGTCGAGCACGCCCGGCGCCGGCTCTCGCTGCTCAACGAGTTCGGCTCCCGGGTCGGTGACCTGCTCGACGCCTCCCGGATCGCCCAGGAGCTCGCCAGCTCCGTGGTCCCCCGGCTGACCGACCACTCGGCGGTGATCCTGCTCCAGGCCGTCGCGCACGGTGACGACCTGCCCCGGCACGGCCACGACCGGCGCACCTCGCTGCTCCAGCTCGGCACCGCCTCCGTCCAGGACGGCCCCGAGGTCGAGGTGATGCTCCGGCGCGGCGCCCGGATCACCTTCGCCGAGGACTCCGCCTGCGGCCGGGTGCTGCGCACCGGCGTGCCCGAGCTGCTCTCCGGCGCCGACCAGCTGGACGAGGTGACCTACCCCGGCGACCCCAAGACGCAGGCCGCCCACGACCTGGGCGTGCACTCGATGCTGGTCGTCCCGCTGCGCGCCCGCGGCATCGTGATCGGCCTGCTGCTGGTCAGCCGGGCCGGCTACCGCGAGGGATTCGACCGGGACGACCTGGCCTTCACCGTCGAACTGGCCGACCGGGCCGGCAGCTCGCTGGACAACGCCCGCCTCTACGCCCGCGAGCGCACCGCCGCGCTCACCCTGCAGCGCACCCTGCTCCCCCAGCAGGTCCCGCAGCCCACCGGCGTCGAGGTCGCCTACCGCTACGTGCCCGGCAGCAGCGGCACCGAGGTCGGCGGCGACTGGTTCGACGTCATCCCGCTTCCCGGCGACCGCACCGCACTGGTGGTCGGCGACGTGATGGGCCACGGCCTGCGGGCCGCCGCCACCATGGGCCGGCTGCGCACCGCCGTCCGGGTGCTGGCCGCCCTCGACCTGCCGCCCGACGTGCTCCTTCGGCACGTCCACGAGCTGGCCGACGACCTGGCCCAGGGCCCGGACGAGGCGCTGCTGGCCACCTGCGTCTACGCGGTCTTCGACCCGGGCACGGCGATGCTGACCGTCGCCAAGGCCGGGCACATCCCGCCTGTGCTGGTGGTGCCGGGCGAGGAGACCACCGAGGAGCCGACCCACACCGGCGGCCCGCTGCCCGGCGGCGCCGGCCGGATCCTCGACCTGCCCTCCGGCGCTCCGCTCGGCGTGGGCGGTGTCCCGTTCGAATCCGTCGAACTGAAGATCCCCGAGGGCAGCCTGCTCGCGCTGTGCACCGACGGCCTGGTCGAGTCCCGGGACAAGGACCTGGACGTCGGCCTCGGCCGGCTGATCACCGTGCTCCAGGAGCCGCACGCCTCCATCCAGGCCGCCTGCGAGGCGGTGCTCGACACCATGGAGCAGGGCCGCGAACCGGACGACGTCGCCCTGCTGCTGGCCCGGCTCGGGCACGGCCAGGCAGGCACCCCGACGGCCGGCTGGACCCTGCCCGCCGAGCCCACCGCCGTCTCCCGGGCCCGTCGGCTGGTCCGCGCCGCACTCGCCGAGTGGGGCGTCGAGGACCTCACGGACACCGCCGAACTGTTGGTCAGCGAGCTGGTCACGAACGCCGTCCGGTACGCCAGCGCCCCGATCGGGGTCCGGCTGACGCTCGGTGAGACACTGCTGGTCGAGATCTCCGATCCGCTGCCCGACCCGCCCCGGGAGCGGCACGCGGCCGAGGCCGACGAGGGCGGCCGGGGCCTGGAGCTGGTCCACCGGCTGGCACTGCACTGGGGCGCCCGGGCCGAGGGGATCGGCAAGGTGGTCTGGTTCGAGCTGGACCTGCCGGGTAATGAGCTCGGCGAGTAGGACGCGAGGAGAACGCCAGGAGAGCGGTGCCGCATATGCCATCGGGAGCCCGGGGGGAGCGCGCGCTCCGGAAGGGGGCGCGGACGTGGCATTGTGGTTGCGCGGGCGGTAGGACAAAAACCTTCGCCCGATCTGATGTTGTGATGTTGAGGGCGTGTGAACGTACCCCTCGATGATGAATACTCGGTCTTCTCGACATCCGGACGGTCGCGGGTTGGAGGGGTCGGTCCGTTGAACAGCACACCGGCGCGGAACGCGCCGAGCAGCAGCGGTCATGCCGCCGTACCCGGGCAGGCCGGCTCCGCGCACCTGCCCGGACCGGCGGCCCAGCCCGCCACCGCGGCCGGGGGCCCGGGCCTCGGCGCCCACCCCGCCGACGGGCCGCGCCCCTGGGGCGCCGGCGACCCCGGATCGATCTACGACTACATCCGGGTCGCCACCTTCGCGATCGGCCCCGACGGGCGGATCAGTCAGTGGAGCGAGCGCGCCGCCGAGTTCTTCGGTGTCCCCGCCGCCGAGGCCGTCGGCGCCGACCCGGTCTCCACCTTCGTGCCCCGCGAACTCTGGCAGCGCGGCCGCGCCCGGCTGGAGCGCACCCTGGCCGGCGAGGAGTGGGTCGGCACCACCCCCTACCGGGACGCCGCCGGCGGCGAGGGCCTCGCCGAGCTCTACCTGATGCCGGACAGCGCCCTGCCCACCGCGGGCGCCACCTGCCTGGCCGTCGACCTCGGCCGACTGCGCCGGATCGAGACCGACCTCGCCGCCTCCGAGGCCGTCTTCGGCCAGACGCCCACCGGCTTCGTGCTCTTCGACGACCGGCTGCGCCTCCAGCGGGTCAACGACGCCTTCGCCTCCGGCATGGGCCTGGTCCCCACCGACCTGGAGGGCCTCACCCCGCACGACCTCTTCCCGCCCTCCGAGGCCGACCGGCTCACCGCCGCCCTGCGCAAGGTCCTCGCCACCGGCGAACCCGTCTTCGACCTGCGCTTCCACAGCGCCGTCCCGACCCGCGAGGGCAACCGGCTCTGGGCCGTCTCGCTGTACCGGCTGAACGGCTCGGCCGGGCAGCCGATGGGCGTGGCCGGACAGGTCTCCGACGTCACCAGCCGACACGTCGCCGAGCGCGAGGCCGACGGCGTGCGCCGCAACCTCGCCCTGCTCAACGAGGCCAGCGCGCACATCGGCTCCACCCTCGATCTGGAGACCACCGCCAAGGAACTCCTCGACGTCGTCGTCCCGCCGTTCTGCGACCTCGCCACCGTCGACCTGTACACCGCGCTGCTCTCCGGCGAGACCGTCCCCAGCGCCGGCCGGCCCGGCGACACCGTGCTCACCGACGGCAGCGGCGAACTGCGCCGGGTCGCCGTCTCCAGCGTGATCGGTGGCGCCTCCTCGGTGCTCGGCCCGGTCACCGGCCTGCCGATCGCCGAGGCCGGCGGCACCCTCTGTTACCCGCGCCGCTCCCCGCACGCCCGGGCACTGCGCACCGGCCGCAGCGTCGTCCCCGAGCCCGGCCGCGACCCGCTGCTGCGCTCCACCCTGATCGTCCCGCTGGTCGCCCGCGACCAGGTGCTCGGGCTGGTCCAGCTCTCCCGGGCGATCGGCAGCGAGCCCTTCGACGCCCGCGACGTGGCCATCGCCGAGGAACTGGTCGCCCGTGCCGCCGTCTGCATCGACAACGCCCGGCTCTACCGCCGCGAGCACGAACGCGCGCTGATCCTCCAGCGCAGCCTGCTGCCCCCGGGCAACCCCGCCGCCAGCGGCCTGGAGATCGCCTGCCGCTACCTGCCCAGCAACAACAACACCGAGGTCGGCGGCGACTGGTTCGACGTCATCCCGCTGCCCGGCAACCGCACCGCCCTGGTCATCGGCGACGTGATGGGCCGCGGCCTGCGTGCCGCCGTCGCCATGGGGCAGCTGCGCACCGCCGTCCGGACCCTGGCGATGCTCGACCTGGAGCCCGGCGAGGTGCTCACCGCGCTGGACGAGATCGCCCGCGGCCTCGGCGACGACTCCGTCCCGGCCGGCCCGCCCACCCCGTACGGCCGGCTCACCTCGACCGCCGACGAGGAGGCCCGCGAGGTCTACCTGGCGACCTGCGTCTACGCGGTCTACGACGCCGTCACCCGGCGCTGCTGGATCGCCAACGCCGGCCACCTGCCACCCGTGCTGCTCACCCCCGGCGAGGGCGCCCGGATGCTCGACGTGCCGCCCGGCCTGCCGCTCGGCGTCGGCGGCGAGCCCTTCGAGGAGGTCGAGGTGGACCTCCCGGACGGCGCTGTGCTCGGCCTCTACACCGACGGCCTGGTGGAGAGCCGCAAGCACCAGCTGGACGAGGGCCTGCGCGCCTTCCGGGCCGCCCTCTCCGCCGAGGGCAAGGCCCTGGAGGACCTCTGCGACCACGTCCTCGGCGAGCTCAACCCGCACCACGGCGAGGACGACATCGCGCTGCTGATGGCCAAGGTGCACGCCTTCCCCGAGGACGCCGTCGGCAACTGGTTCCTGCCCCCCGAGCCCACCTCGGTCGCCAAGGCCCGCGAGCTGGCCTGCAGCTGGCTGCTCTCCCGGGGCCTGGAGGAACTGGTCGACACCACCGAACTGCTGGTCAGCGAGCTGGTCACGAACGCGCTCAAGCACGGGCGGGGCGAGATCCGGCTGCGGCTGCTGCGCGAGCGCACCATGGTCTGCGAGGTCTGGGACGACGGCTACGCCCAGCCCCGGCAGCGGCGCGCACAGGAGACCGACGAGGGTGGTCGCGGTCTGCAGCTGGTCAGTCTGCTGGCCGAACGCTGGGGCAGCCGGCGCACGCCCAAGGGCAAGATCGTCTGGTTCGAGCTGGCGCTGTAGCGGTGGCGAGGCCGTAGGGCTGGGCCGTACGGGTGCAGTCGCCCGGCTGCCCGCCGTGTCGGCGCGGGCCGGGCCGTCCGGGCGGCGTTGCATGGCCGCCATGCGCGTCCGCCAGCTCACCGCCGCAGCCATCGCACTGCTGCTCGCCGCCGGCCTCGGCGGCTGCTCCGACGGCCCGGCCCCGGCCCATACCGCCGAGCCCGCACCGTCCTCGGCCGACCCCACGGCCACCACCGGGAACGTCCGGCCCGCCGACCGCACCGACGTCGAGAACGGCGGCACGCTGCGCTGGGCGGTGGACGGCGTGCCGGCCACGCTGAACGTCTACCAGAGCGGCGCGAACGCCGACTCGGCGCTGCTCGCCCACGCGCTGTACCCCTCGCTGTTCCGGCCCGACGAGCACGGGCGGCTCGTCCCAGACCCGGACTACCTGGCCGGCGCCGAGTCCACCCCGCCCGGGCAGCAGCCGCAGGTGGTCACCTACCGATTCAACCCGCACGCCGTCTGGAGCGACGGCACCCGGCTGTCGGCCGACGACCTCAACGCCCAGCGGACCGCCCTGTCCGGGCTGGACCCCGCCTACCGGGGCGCGCACCCGGCCGGGTACGACGCCATCGAGTCGATCACCCAGGGCGCCGGCCCGTACGAGGTCAAGGTGACCTTCCGGCGGCCGTACGCCGAGTGGCGCGCGCTGTTCGGGCCGCTCTACCCGGCCGCCGAGACCTCCACGGCGGAGGCCTTCAACCGGGCGCTCACCGGCGGCAGGCACCTGAGCGCCGGGCCGTACACCCTCTCCCGGTACGACGCGAAGGGCGGACGGGTCACCCTGGTAAGCAACCAGCTCTGGTGGGGGGACCTGCCGAAGACCGACCGGATCGACTTCCTGGCCACGCCGCCCGAGCAGCGGTTGGACGCGCTGGACCAGGACCTGCTGGACGTCGCCCCGCTGACCGTGGCGGTGGACCGGGCGGTGCCGGCCGCCCCCACGGCAAGCCCCTCGGCGGGCACCGGTCCGGCCGCCCCGCCCGCCCCGCCCGCCGCCGCGGACGCGGGGGCGCCCGAGGCGGCGGCGCAGGCGCTGCGGCGGGCCGAGTCGCTGCCCGGGATCACCGTGTCCCGGGCCGCCGCCGCCTCGCTCACCGAGCTCACCGTCAACGCCGCCCGCGACCCGCTCAGCGATTCGGCGGTCCGGCGGGCGCTGGCCCGGGCGGTCGACCGGCGGCGGATCGCCGAGGCCGCGCTCGGCCCGCTCGGGCTGCCCGGCGCCCCGCTCGGCAGCCACCTGCTCGCGGGGGACCAGGAGGGCTACCGCGACAACAGCGCCGCGGTCGGCCCGGCGGAGGCCGGTGAGCTGCTGGACGAGGCGGGCTGGAAGCGGCCGGACGGCGGCACCCGGGTCAAGGACGGCAAGGAGCTCGCCCTCACCCTGCTCGTCCCGGCCGGTTCGGCGACCGCCAAGCGCACCGCCGACGCGCTCACCGCCTCCCTCGCCGAGTCCGGCATCGCGGTGAAGACGCAGGCCACGCCCGCCGAGACCTTCGTCAAGGACCACCTCGCGGCCGGGGACTACGACCTCGCCCTGTTCTCCTGGCCGGCCGGCCCCAGCCCGGCGGGCGAGCAGCGCGCCGCCTACGCCAAGCCCCGGCCGGACGCCAACGGCACGCCCGCCCCGGGCACCAACTTCGGCCGCAGCGGCACCGATGAGATCGACCAGCTGTTCGACCGGGCGGCCGCCGAACTCGACCCGGCGGCCCGGCTGGACCTGCTGCAGGAGGCGGACGTGCGGATCTGGCAGCTCGGGCACTCGGTGCCGCTCTACCAGCGGCCGGAGCTGGTGGGTGTGCGGACCGGAGTGGCCGGGGTCGGCGCCTGGGGCTTCGGGTGGCCCCGGTTCCAGGACGTCGGCTGGAGCCGCTAGAGCTCGGCGGGCTTCGGCTCCAGCAGGCGCTCGACGTCGGCGATCCGGGCCAGCTCGGGGCACTCCTCGCGCGCCCGGGCGAGGGCCTTGCGGGCCTCGTCCGGGCGGCCCGCCGCGATGAGGGCGGCGGCGAGCGAACAGCAGGCCGTGGCCCGCCGGAACGGGGAGTCGACCGCGGTGGAGAGGCGGCGGGCCACCCGGACGGCGGTGTGGGGGTCGTTCCGGAACCGCGCGAGGTCGACCGTCGGCAGGAAGTCGGGGAAGAGCTGGGGGTTGTGGACGCCCCACCGGTCGAGGAACGGGTCCAGCCGGGCCGCAGCCACCTGGGGGGACAGCCCGCCGGCGTCGGTATGACCGATGAGCGACATGCCGATGAGGTAGCACACCGTGGAGGGCGAGCCGCCGTGTTCCAGGTCTTCGAGGGCGAGCTGCTGGGCCTCCTCGTAGCGCCCCTCGGCCAAGGCGATCCCTGCAGCGGTGAGAAGCCGGGGCCGGCCCTCGTCCAGCTTGCGGTGTGCCTCGGAGATCCGGCCGAGGAACAGGAGCCGCTCGGCTTCGACGGCGCTCGACGACCAGATGTCGACCTTCAGGGACCCCGGGCGGAAGGGCATGACGAAGACGGCCCAGAGGGAGTCGACCGGATTCGAGGAGCTGAGCACCGCGTACATGACGGAGGTGAACAGCAGGCCGAAACCGATGCCCCGGGGCAGTCCGGTGCAGGAGGTGGCCAGCCAGGCGCCGAGCCCCGCGTGGAGGCCGTACAGCGCGACCGAGGCGAGCCAGACTCGCAGCCGCGGCGCCCGGACCGGGCGCAGTCCCCAGGGGAACAGGAACCCGCTCGTCGGCCGTAGGCCGAGTTCGACGGGCACCCCGGCGATGGAGCCGCTCCACAGCTTCCGGCCCCGGCCGTACGAGGCGCAGTTCAACCGTCCGCCGTAGAGCCGGTGGGTGAGCAGGAACCAGAGGTCGGACAGCGGTTCCTGGCCGATGAGGAAGCCGATCACGCAACCGGTCGCGGTCGAGGCCGGGAGCCCCTTGAGGACCGCCACGAGGAGGGCGAAGGCGCCGACGGCGCGGAACAGCCAGGGCAGCGAGGTGCGGAGGCGTTGGATCACGAACGGAAGAGTGTCGGAGCGCGGCCGTCGGGTGAAGACCGCGTGACCCAGCTGTGATCTTGATCCCGCCCGACCTGCTCGTTTCCGCCCACCTGGGTGCTTCCCCGTACGATAGGAGGAAGCCGAGGCATGTCCATATGCCCGGCGGGTGGACCGGTAGTAGCAGGCGAACGGGTGGCGGCGGCCGACAGGGGCCGCAAGTGCGCGTATCGCGGCCGGGCGCCGTAACCCACGATTCCGGGAGAATCCGCTAGGCATGCCCACGCGCAACGACATCCGTAACGTCGCCATCGTCGCCCACGTCGACCACGGCAAGACCACGCTGGTCGACGCCATGCTGAAGCAGGCCGGCGCCTTCGCCGCCCACCAGCAGCTCGACGACCGGATGATGGACTCGAACGACCTGGAGCGCGAGAAGGGCATCACCATTCTCGCGAAGAACACCGCGGTCAAGTACCACCCCAAGGACGGTGGCGCGCCGATCACCATCAACATCATCGACACCCCGGGCCACGCCGACTTCGGTGGCGAGGTCGAGCGCGGTCTGTCGATGGTGGACGCGGTCGTGCTGCTGGTCGACGCCTCCGAGGGCCCGCTGCCGCAGACCCGCTTCGTGCTGCGCAAGGCGCTCGCCCAGCGCCTGCCCGTCATCCTGTGCATCAACAAGACCGACCGTCCGGACTCCCGGATCGACGAGGTCATCAACGAGACCTACGACCTGTTCCTGGACCTGGACGCGGACGAGGAGCAGATCGAGTTCCCGATCGTCTACGCCTGCGCCCGTGACGGCGTCGCCTCGCTGACCAAGCCGGAGAACGGCACCGTTCCCGCGGACAGCACCAACCTGGAGCCGTTCTTCTCCACCCTGCTGGAGCACGTCCCGGCCCCCAGCTACGACGAGGACGCCCCGCTGCAGGCCCACGTCACCAACCTGGACGCCGACAACTTCCTCGGCCGCATCGCGCTGCTGCGCGTCGAGCAGGGCGAGCTGCGCAAGGGCCAGACCGTGGCCTGGATCAAGCGTGACGGCACGATCCAGAACGTCCGCATCTCCGAGCTGCTGATGACCGAGGCGCTCACCCGCAAGCCGGCCGAGGTGGCGGGCCCCGGCGACATCTGCGCCGTCGCCGGCATCGCCGACATCATGATCGGCGAGACCCTGGCCGACACCGAGAACCCGATCGCCCTGCCGCTGATCACGGTGGACGAGCCGGCCATCTCGATGACCATCGGCACCAACACCTCGCCGCTGGTCGGCCGTGGCGGCAGCGGCAAGGGCGCGGACGCCAAGTCCGGCGTCAAGGTGGACCGCAAGGTCACCGCCCGCCAGGTGAAGGACCGCCTGGACCGCGAGCTGATCGGTAACGTCTCGCTGCGCGTCCTGGACACCGAGCGCCCGGACGCCTGGGAGGTGCAGGGCCGCGGTGAGCTGGCGCTGGCCATCCTGATCGAGACCATGCGCCGCGAGGGCTTCGAGCTGACCGTCGGCAAGCCGCAGGTGGTCACCAAGGAGGTCAACGGCAAGACCCACGAGCCGGTCGAGCGCCTCACCGTGGACGTTCCCGAGGAGCACATGGGCGCCGTCACCCAGCTCATGGGCGTCCGCAAGGGCCGGATGGACAACATGTCCAACCACGGCTCGGGCTGGGTCCGCATGGAGTTCGTCGTGCCGTCCCGCGGCCTGATCGGCTTCCGCACCGAGTTCCTCACCAACACCCGCGGCACCGGCATCGCCCACTCGATCCACGAGGGTCACGAGCCGTGGTTCGGCCAGCTGACCACCCGCAACAACGGCTCGCTGGTCGCCGACCGCGCCGGTGTGGTCACCGCCTTCGCGATGACCAACCTGCAGGAGCGCGGCGTGCTCTTCTGCGAGCCGGGCACCGAGGTGTACGAGGGCATGATCGTCGGCGAGAACTCGCGCTCCGACGACATGGACGTGAACATCACCAAGGAGAAGAAGCTCACCAACATGCGGTCCTCGACCGCCGACGTGGCCGAGTCGATCGTCCCGCCGCGCAAGCTCTCGCTGGAGCAGTCGCTGGAGTTCTGCCGCGAGGACGAGTGCATCGAGGTGACCCCGGAGACGGTTCGCATCCGTAAGGTCGTCCTGGACCAGAAGGACCGCGGACGCACCGCCTCGCGCGCCAAGAAGGCGTGATCCGGACGCTCTGAACGGCCATTGGCCGGATTGTTTCGCCCCCCTTTCCGATTGGAGAGGGGGGCGAACTTTTTCAACTACTCCAAGTTGTCGGGGCCGGTATTAACGGAATAACGCTCATCACACCCGAGTGTCCGCTGAGCGGACGCGACGGTTCGTCATGCATGACGACTGTCCGTTTGATACCTGTCTGGCTATGTCTCAAATGTCCGGTTTTCGAAACTTACCGACTGTTCATGTGACCTAATTGAGATCGTCACTGGTCACTTTCGTGTCCGTGCGTGACGGATAGTGGAGCCAGTCAGGCTCGGGTCAAGGGTGAACGCGCAGGGGTGCGCGCCGAAACCACGAGCGCGGACGGCATTGCGGGCCCGGTGACAACCGTTCCGTGGTGCCCTCCCCGTCGCAACGTCGAATTCAGGAGGCACACCGATGCGTGGTGTGAGCCAGGCCAAGTGGGTTGTCGCAGCGGTTGCTGTCGCGCTCGCCGCGACTGCTTGTAGCAGCAGTGGCAGCAGCGACTCCTCCGGCGGGAGCTCGGACAGCGCCGCGGTCAACCCCGCGGGCGTCTTCAGCTACCAGAGCGCGGAGCCGCAGCGCCCGCTGCAGCCGGCCAACGCCATGGAGAACCAGGGCGGCCGTATCGTCAAGCAGCTCTTCACGGGCCTCGTCGACTACGACCCCGCGACCGGTGCCCTGCGCAACCAGGTGGCCGACAAGATCGAGACCACTGACGCCAAGAACTACACCGTCACCCTGAAGTCCGGCTGGACCTTCCACGACGGCACCCCGGTCACCGCCAAGTCCTTCGTGGACTCCTGGAACTGGTCGGCCAACCCGGCGAACAACCAGATCAACTCGGACTGGTTCTCCGACATCGCGGGCTACGACGCCGTCCACCCGGACAAGGGCGACCCGACCGCCAAGGAGATGTCCGGCCTGAAGGTCGTCGACGACACCCACTTCACCATCGAACTGACGGGCCCCGTCTCGTACTTCACGTACAAGCTGGGTTACTCGGCCTTCTTCCCGCTGCCCACCGGGTTCTTCTCCGACCCCAAGGGCTACGGCGAGAAGCCGGTCGGCAACGGCCCCTACAAGTTCGTCTCGTGGGAGCACAACAAGGCCGTCACCCTGGCCGCCTACGACAAGTACGCGGGCACCAACAAGGCGAAGAACGGCGGGATCGTCTTCCGCAGCTACACCTCGCCCGAGGCCGCGTACAAGGACCTGATGTCCGACACGCTGGACGTCCTGGACCAGGTCGACTCGACCGACCTGCCGAAGTACAAGGACGACCTGGGCAAGCGCGCCGTCGACCAGCCGCAGGGTGCGATCCAGAACATCTCGTTCGCGCTGTACAACGCGGACTGGAGCGACCCGGCCAAGGCCAAGGTCCGCCAGGGCCTGTCGATGGCGATCGACCGCGACACCATCACCAAGACCGTGCTGAACAACAGCCGTCAGCCCGCCGACTCGTTCGTGGCGCCGGGCGTCATGGGCTACAAGGCCGGCACCTGCGGCGACGCCTGCAAGTACGACCCGGCCAAGGCCAAGCAGCTGATCCAGGAGGGCGGCGGCGTCCCCGGCAACAAGATCACCATCCTCTACAACTCCGACGGTGGTCACAAGGAGTGGGTGGACGCGGTCTGCAACTCGATCCGCCAGGCCACCGGCGTCGAGTGCCTCGGCGACCCGAAGCCGGACTTCAAGACCTCTCGTGACATCATCACGAAGAAGCAGGTCCCCAGCATGATGCGTACCGGCTGGGTGCAGGACTACCCGCTGAACGCCAACTTCCTGCGTGACGTCTACGGCACGGGTGCCGCCGCGAACGACGGCGGCTACTCCAGCAAGGAGTTCGACGACCTGTCGCACCAGGCCGACGCCGCCACCTCGGTCGAGAAGACCGCCGACCTGTACCAGCAGGCCGAGGCCGTGCTGGCCAAGGACATGCCGCAGATCCCGCTCTGGTACTACAAGACCAACTCGGGCTACTCCAACAACGTCCAGAACGTGAAGTTCAACTCCTTCGGCGACCCGGTCTACACCGACGTCGAGGTCAAGAAGAAGTAATCGGTCGGCACCGCCTGACCCGGTGACAACGGCCGGTGCCCGTCCCATCCCCACAAGGGCGAGGACTGGCACCGGCCGTTGGCACGCCGACTTATCTCTGGCCGGGTTGACGGGCCCGGCAGAGTCATACATGGAGGCACGATGGGGCGCTTTGTCGCGAGGCGACTGCTCCAGATGATCCCGGTGTTCCTCGGAACGACCGCACTCATCTTTTTCATGGTGCACGCGCTGCCGGGTGACCCGGTGGCAGCGATGTGGGGCGACAAGGCGCCGGACCCGGTGCAGCTCGCCGCTCTGAGGCACCAGCAGGGCTTCGACAAGCCGCTGATCGGTCAGTACACCGACTACATGAGCAAGTTGCTCGTCGGTAACTTCGGCACCGGCCTGGACGGGCGCCCGGTGCTCGACAAGATCACCGAGGCGCTGCCGGTCACCATCCGGCTCGCGCTGTTCGCGTTCGGCATCGAGATCGTGCTGGGCGTCACCATCGGGCTGTTCTCCGGTCTGCGCCGCGGCAAGGCGTTCGACAAGGGCACGCTGGTCCTGACCCTGCTGCTGATCTCGATCCCGGTCCCGGTGCTGGGCTTCATCTTCCAGACGATCTTCGCGGACAACCTCAAGTGGGTCACGCCGACCGTCCAGGACTCGAACGACATCACCCAGCTGGTGCTGCCGGCCTTCGTGCTCGGCTCGCTGTCGCTGGCCTACGTCGCGCGTCTCACCCGTACCTCCATAGCCGAGAACATCAAGGCCGACTACGTCCGCACCGCGGTGGCCAAGGGCCTGCCGCGCCGGAAGGTCATCGGCACCCACCTTCTGCGCAACTCGATGATCCCGGTGGTCACCTTCCTCGGTACCGACCTCGGCGCCCTGATGGGTGGCGCGATCGTCACCGAGGGCATCTTCAACGTCAAGGGTGTCGGTAACGCGCTCTACCACGCGATCAACATGAAGGAGAGCGCGACCGTCTCCGGTTTCGTCGCCTTCCTGGTGATCGTGTACCTGGCCGCCGGCCTGATCGTCGACCTGCTTTACGCGGTCCTGGACCCGAGGATCCGTTATGCCTGACCTGACCGAGAAGAAGACGGCCGAGGAGATCCCGGCCCAGCGCACCGCCGACAGTGCGGCCGCCAAGCCGGAGAAGGCCCGCAGCCTCGGCTCCGACGCCTGGCACGACCTGCGCCGCAAGCCGATCTTCGTGATCTCCGCGCTGCTGATCCTGCTGCTGGTCGTCATCGCGATCGCCCCGGGCCTGTTCACCTCGGTGGACCCGCGGGCCGGCGACCTGCGCCTGCACTACCTGACGAAGCCGAACTACAGCCACTTCTTCCAGGCGGACTGGTTCGGTTACGACCTCCAGGGCCGCAGCATCTACGCCCGCACCGTCTACGGCGCCCGCGCCTCGGTCGTGGTCGGCATCTGCGTGACCCTCGGCGTGACCATCCTCGGTGGCATCACCGGTATGCTCGCCGGCTACTTCGGCGGCTGGATCGACACGCTCATCTCCCGGATCACCGACATCTTCTTCGGCATCCCGCTGCTGCTCGGCTCGCTGGTGATCCTGAACGCCTTCACCTCGCGCACGATCTGGAGCGTCGTCTTCGCGCTGGTCGCCCTGGGCTGGACCCAGATGACCCGTGTCATGCGCGGTTCGGTGATCACGATCAAGCAGGCCGACTTCGTGACCGCCGCCAAGGCGCTCGGTGCCGGTACCAGCCGCATCCTGTTCAAGCACATCCTGCCGAACGCGATCGCCCCGGTGATCGTGGTCGCCACCATCGCGCTCGGCGGTTACATCGCCACCGAGGCGACGCTGAGCTTCCTCGGCATCGGTCTGCAGGACCCGACCATCTCCTGGGGCATCGACATCAACTCGGCCCAGAAGGTGATCCGGACGGCGCCGTTCGCGCTGTTCTTCCCCGCCGGGATGCTGAGCATCACCGTGCTGGCCTTCATCATGCTCGGCGACGCGGTGCGCGACGCCCTCGACCCGAAGCTCCGCTGAGAGAAGAGGTGACGACCCGATGACCACCGTGATCGAGAACAACCAGAAGAGCGACCGTCTCGAAGTCGGAACCCCGCTCCTGGAGGTCAAGGACCTCCACGTGGAGTTCCACACCCGGGACGGCGTCGCCAAGGCCGTGAACGGCGTCAACTACTCCGTCGCGGCCGGCGAGACCCTCGCCGTGCTCGGCGAGTCCGGCTCCGGCAAGTCCGTGACGGCGCAGACCATCATGGGCATCCTGGACATGCCTCCGGGCAAGGTGACCCAGGGCGAGATCCTGTACCGCGGTCAGGACATGCTCAAGATGAGCGACGAGGAGCGGCGCAAGATCCGCGGCCGGAAGATCGCGATGATCTTCCAGGACGCGCTGTCCGCCCTCAACCCCGTGCTCAGCGTCGGCTACCAGCTCGGCGAGATGTTCCGGGTGCACCAGGGCGCCTCCAAGGCCGAGGCGAAGGCCAAGGCCATCGAGCTGATGGACCGGGTGCGCATCCCCGCTGCCAAGCAGCGCGTGAACGACTACCCGCACCAGTTCTCCGGCGGCATGCGCCAGCGCATCATGATCGCCATGGCGCTGTCGCTGCAGCCCGACCTGATCATCGCCGACGAGCCCACCACCGCCCTGGACGTCACCGTCCAGGCCCAGGTGATGGACCTGCTCGCGGAGCTGCAGGCCGAGTACAACATGGGTCTGATCCTGATCACCCACGACCTCGGCGTGGTCGCCGACGTCGCGGACAAGATCGCCGTGATGTACGCGGGCCGGATCGTCGAGACCGCCCCGGTGCACGAGCTGTACGCGAACCCCGCGCACCCGTACACCAAGGGCCTGCTCCGCTCGATCCCGCGCCTGGACCAGAAGGGCCAGGAGCTGTACGCGATCAAGGGCCTGCCCCCGAACCTGCTGAAGGTCCCGGCCGGTTGCGCGTTCAACCCCCGCTGCGATGTCGCCACCGACCTGTGCCGCACGGAGATCCCGGCGCTGCACCACGTGACCGGCAAGGACGGCGAGGAGCTCACCGGCCGCCGCAGCGCGTGCCACCTTTGGAAGGAGACCCTCCATGGCTGAGAACATCCTGGAGGTCAAGGACCTGGTCAAGCACTACCCGCTGAGCCAGGGCATCCTGTTCAAGAAGCAGATCGGCGCGGTCAAGGCCGTCGACGGCATCAGCTTCGACCTGAAGAAGGGTGAGACGCTCGGCATCGTCGGCGAGTCCGGCTGTGGCAAGTCCACGCTGGCCAAGGTGCTGATGAACCTGGAGCGGGCCACCTCCGGCCAGGTGCTGTTCAAGGGCGAGGACATCTCCAAGCTGAGCGGCTCGGCCCTCAAGGCCGTCCGCCGGAACATCCAGATGGTGTTCCAGGACCCGTACACCTCGCTGAACCCGCGCATGACGGTCGGCGACATCATCGGGGAGCCCTTCGAGATCCACCCCGAGGTGGCGCCCAAGGGCGACCGCCGCAAGGCCGTCCAGGACCTGCTGGACGTCGTGGGTCTGAACCCGGAGTACATCAACCGGTACCCGCACCAGTTCTCCGGCGGTCAGCGCCAGCGCATCGGCATCGCCCGCGGTCTCGCGCTCAAGCCCGAGATCATCATCTGCGACGAGCCGGTCTCCGCCCTGGACGTGTCCGTCCAGGCGCAGGTGATCAACCTGCTGGAGCAGCTGCAGGGCGAGTTCGGCCTGTCGTACATGTTCATCGCGCACGACCTCTCCATCGTCCGGCACATCTCCGACCGCGTCGGTGTGATGTACCTGGGCAAGATGGTCGAGATCGGCTCCGACGAGCAGATCTACGAGAACGCCACCCACCCGTACACCCAGGCGCTGCTGTCCGCCGTGCCGGTGCCGGACCCGACGGCGCGCGAGTCCCGCGAGCGGATCATCCTCACCGGTGACATCCCCTCGCCGGCCAACCCGCCGTCCGGCTGCCGCTTCCGCACCCGCTGCTGGAAGGCGGAGGACCGCTGCGCGGAGGAGATCCCGCTGCTGGCGATCCCGACCACGCTGGAGGGCCCGGCCGCGCACGAGTCGGCCTGCCACTTCGCCGAGGTCCGGGAGTCGGCCGCGGCCTGACCTCTCCCCGGTGTCCCAGGAAGGGCCCGCGGCTTCGGCCGCGGGCCCTTCCGGCATTCGGTCGGTCCGGCGCCGCGCCGGTCCGGCGCCGCGTCAACCCCGCAGGGGGTCACGGCACCCGTCCGGGTGCACCCGGCTCGCGCCGCCGCCGGGGCACGCTTCTCATGGGGTGTGATGCGACACACACCCGATGAGGAGGGACCTTCATGCCCGTAGCCGCCCGTGCTCGCCTGGTCCTCGCCGCTGCGACGTCCGTGGTCCTGGTGGCCACCGGGTGCAGCAGCGGCGGCGGCGGAGGCGGTACCAGCTCGTCCGACGTCAACAAGACCTTCAGCTACCAGAGCAGTGAGCCGCAGAACCCGCTGCAGCCGGCGAACGCGAACGAGGTCGGCGGCGGTCGCATCATCCAGAACCTCTTCAAGGGGCTGGTGGACTACGACCCCAGCACCGCGAAGATCCGGATGCAGGTCGCGGACAAGATCGACACCAGCGACTCGCAGACCTTCAACGTCACGCTGAAGGACGGCTGGAAGTTCCACGACGGCACCCCGGTGCACGCCAAGAACTTCGTGGACGCCTGGAACTGGGGCGCCAGCCCGGCCAACGCCCAGATCAACAGCTCCTGGTTCTCCGACATCGATGGCTACCAGGACGTCCACCCGGCCGGCGGGAAGCCCACCGCGGACAAGATGTCCGGACTGACCGTCACGGACGACCTGCACTTCACCGTCAAGCTGAGCCACAAGGTCTCGTACTTCGAGTACAAGCTCGGCTACATCGCCTTCTCACCGCTGCCGGACGGCTTCTTCAAGGACCCGAACGGGTACGGGCAGAAGCCGGTGGGCAACGGCCCGTACCAGTTCGTCAGCTGGTCCCACAACACCGAGGTGGTCACCAAGTCCTTCCCGGACTACCAGGGTGTGGACAAGCCGAAGAACGGCGGCATCGTCTTCAAGATGTACACCACGTCCGAGGCCGCCTACGCGGACCTGCAGTCCAGCAACCTGGACGTGATGGACCAGGTGCCACCGTCCGCGCTGGCGACGTACAAGAACGACCTCGGCGACCGGGCCATCGACGCCCCGCAGGGTGCGATCCAGAACATCGGCTTCACGCTCTACCAGGCCGACTGGTCCTCCCCGGACAAGGCCAAGGTGCGCCAGGGCCTGTCGATGGCGATCGACCGCGACACCATCACCAAGACCGTGCTGCAGGGCTCCCGCAAGCCGGCCAGCGCCTGGGTGGCCGAGGGCGTCGAGGGCTACAAGGACGGCGCCTGCGGCGACTTCTGCAAGTTCGACCCGGCCAAGGCCAAGCAGCTGATCCAGCAGGGCGGCGGCGTCCCCGGCAACAAGCTGCTGATCACCTACAACGCGGACGGCGGCCACAAGGAGTGGGTGGACGCGGTCTGCAACTCGATCCGGCAGAACACCGGCGTCGACTGCCTGGGTGACCCGAAGCCGGACTTCAAGACCGCGCGTGCGGCGATCACCACGCACCAGCTCGACGGCGCCTTCCGCACCGGCTGGGTGCAGGACTACCCGCTGAACGCCAACTTCCTGGCCGACGTGTACCGCACCGGCGCCGCCTCCAACGACTTCGGGTACAGCAACCCGCAGTTCGACGACGCGGCAACCAAGGCCGACGAGGCCGCCAGCGTCGCCGACACGGTGACCGGCTACCAGCAGGCCGAAGCCGTGCTGCCGAGCGGCATGCCGGCCATCCCGCTCTGGTACTACCGCACCAACTCGGGCTACTCGAGCAAGGTGCAGAACGTGAAGTTCGACTCCTTCGGCAACCCGGCCTGGACTCAGGTCGAGGTCAAGGGCTGATCTCCTGCGGCCCGCCCGGCGGCGGGCCCGCATCCCCGGGCCGGCCCCGCCCTCCCCACACGGAGGGCGGGGCGCGGTCTCTCGGCCGACCGGCCCGGCCGGCCGGAACATAGGGCGTGTCCTGCGGGTCCTCGCCGGATCCGACAGCACCCCCAAGCACGCCCTGGAAGGAGGCTCGGATGGGCAGTTACGTGCTGCGGCGGGTGCTGCAGATGATTCCGGTGTTCTTCGGCACCACGCTGCTGATCTTCGTGATGGTCTACACGCTGCCGGGTGACCCGGTGGTCGCGCTGTTCGGCGAGAAGGCCGCCGACCCGGCCGTGGTGGCCAGCATCAAGCACAAGTACTTCCTGGACCAGCCGGTCTGGAAGCAGTACCTGCACTACATGGGGAACCTCTTCCAGGGCGACTTCGGCACCAGCTTCACCGGCCGCCCGGTCTCCGACATCATGGCCAACGCCTTCCCGGTCACCATCCGGCTGGCGCTGCTGGCCTTCGTCTTCGAGATGATCCTGGGCCTCGCCCTCGGCCTGGTCTCCGGGCTGAAGCGCGGCAGCATCCAGGACACCCTGGTGCTCGTGCTGACCCTGGTGGTGATCTCGATCCCGGTCTTCGTGCTGGCGTACATCGCGCAGACGGTCTTCGCCACCAACCTCGGCTGGGTCACCCCGACCGTGCAGAACAGCTACGACCTCTCCCAACTCGTGCTGCCTGCCGTGGTGCTGGGTTCACTGTCGCTCGCCTACGTGGCCCGGCTCACCCGGACCTCGATCGGCGAGAACCTGCGGGCCGACTACATGCGCACGGCCGTCGCCAAGGGCCTTCCCCGGCGCACCATCGTCCTGCGCCACCTGCTGCGCAACTCGCTGATCCCGGTGGTCACCTTCCTCGGCACCGACCTCGGCGCGCTGATGGGCGGCGCGATCGTCACCGAGGGCATCTTCAACGTGCAGGGCATCGGCAACGTCCTGTACCGGGCGATCAACACGAAGGAAGGCCCCACCGTGGTCGGCATCGTGACCGTCCTGGTGATCGTCTACCTGGTCGCCAGCCTGCTCGTCGACCTGCTCTACGCGGTCCTGGACCCGAGGATCCGCTATGCCTGACATCCACGACGAGGACTCGTACGAGCCGCACCCCAAGCCCGGCGTCGCGCGCCTCGACTACGCCGGGGAACAGGGCATGGCGGTCGAGCAGGGGACCCTGGTCGAACGGGACGTGGAGAAGCGGGAGGAGGCCCGCAGCCTCTGGGGCGACGCCTGGCGGGACCTGCGCCGGCGGCCGATCTTCCTGATCTCGGCGGTGCTGATCCTGCTGCTCGTCATCATGGCGGTCTTCCCCTGGGCCTTCACCGACGCCGACCCGCGCAAGGCCGACCTGGTGCACGACTACCTGCGGCGGCCGGACTGGGGCGACATCTTCGGGACCGGCTGGTTCGGCTACGACGCGCAGGGCCGATCCATCTACGCCCGGGTCATCTACGGCGCCCGCGCCTCGATCACCGTCGGCATCTTCGTGACCGCCACGGTCACCGTGCTCGGCGGGCTGACCGGCATGGTCGCCGGGTACTTCGGCGGCGCCGTGGACGCGGTGATCTCCCGGATCACCGACATCTTCTTCGGCATCCCGCTGCTGCTCGGTTCGCTGGTGCTGCTGAACGCCTTCTCCACCCGCACGGTGTGGAGCGTGGTCATCGCGCTGGGCGTGCTCGGCTGGACCCAGATCGCCCGCGTCATGCGCGGCGCGGTGCTGACCGTCAAGCAGGCCGACTACGTGGTGGCCGGCCGGGCGCTCGGCGCCGGGACCGGACGGCTGATGTTCCGGCACATCCTGCCGAACGCGATCGCCCCGGTGATCGTGGTCGCCACCATCGCGCTCGGCGGTTACATCGCCACCGAGGCGACGCTGAGCTTCCTCGGCATCGGTCTGCAGGACCCGACCATCTCCTGGGGCATCGACATCTCCTCCGCCCAGAAGGTGATCCGGACGGCGCCGTACGTGCTGTTCTTCCCGGCCGCGGCGCTGTCCGTCACCGTGCTGGCCTTCATCATGCTGGGCGACGCGGTGCGCGACGCCCTCGACCCGAAGCTTCGCTGAGCGAGGGGAGCGCATCGTGACCACAGCTGTGGACAGCACCGAACACGAGCGGGAGACGCCGTACGAGGGGCCGCTGCTCGACGTACGGGACCTGCACGTCGAGTTCGTCACCCGGGACGGCGTGGCCAGGGCCGTCAACGGGGTCAACTACAGCGTCCGGGCCGGGGAGACGCTGGCGGTGCTGGGCGAGTCCGGCTCCGGCAAGTCGGTGACCGCACAGGCGATCATGGGCATCCTGGACATGCCGCCGGCCCGGATCCCGCGCGGCGAGATCCGCTTCCGCGGCCAGGACATGCTGAAGATGGGCAAGGACGAGCGGCGGAGGATCCGCGGCCGGAAGATCGCGATGATCTTCCAGGACGCGCTGTCCGCCCTCAACCCGGTGCTCAGCGTGGGCTTCCAGCTCGGCGAGATGTTCCGGGCCCACCAGGGGGTCTCACGGGCGGAGGCCAGGGCGAAGGCCGTCGAGCTGATGGAGCGGGTGCGCATCCCGGCGGCCAAGCAGCGGGTGAACGACTACCCGCACCAGTTCTCCGGCGGCATGCGCCAGCGCATCATGATCGCCATGGCGCTGGCCCTGGAGCCGGACCTGATCATCGCGGACGAGCCGACCACCGCGCTGGACGTGACCGTCCAGGCCCAGGTGATGGACCTGCTGGCCGAACTCCAGGCCGAGTTCCACATGGGGCTCATCCTGATCACCCACGACCTGGGCGTGGTCGCCGACGTCGCGGACAAGATCGCGGTGATGTACGCGGGCCGGATCGTCGAGACGGCGCCGGTGCACGAGCTGTACGCGCGCCCGGCCCACCCGTACACCCGGGGCCTGCTGGACTCCATCCCGCGGCTGGACCAGAAGGGCCAGGAGCTCTACGCGATCAAGGGCCTGCCGCCCAACCTGCTGCGGATCCCCAGGGGCTGCGCCTTCAACCCGCGCTGCCCCCGGGCACAGGACATCTGCCGGGCCGAGGTGCCGGAGCTGTTCCCGGTCGCCGAGGAGGACGGCACGCCGCTGGAGGGGCGCGGCAGCGCCTGCTTCTTCTGGAAGGAGACCCTCCATGACCGTTGACGGAGCCGGCGCCGGCAGGGCCGCCGCCAACGGGTCCAGCGCGCTCGGCGCGGTGGTGCCGGAGGAGGTCGCGTTCGACCAGGAGGTTCCGCGCGGCGAGCCGATCCTCGAAGTCCGGGACCTGGTCAAGCACTTCCCGCTCACCCAGGGCGTGCTGTTCAAGCGGCAGGTCGGCGCGGTCAAGGCCGTCGACGGGGTCAGCTTCGACCTGATGCAGGGTGAGACGCTCGGCATCGTCGGCGAGTCCGGCTGCGGGAAGTCCACACTGGCCAAGGTGCTGATGAACCTGGAGCCGGCCACCGAAGGCTCGGTCCGGTACAAGGGGGAGGAGATCTCCCGGCTGTCCGGGTCCGCGCTGAAGGCCGTCCGGCGCAACATCCAGATGGTGTTCCAGGACCCGTACACCTCGCTGAACCCGCGCATGACGGTCGGCGACATCATCGGGGAGCCCTTCGAGATCCACCCCGAGGTGGCGCCCAAGGGCGACCGCCGCAAGGCCGTCCAGGACCTGCTGGACGTGGTCGGGCTCAACCCCGAGTACATCAACCGCTACCCGCACCAGTTCTCCGGCGGTCAGCGCCAACGCATCGGCATCGCCCGGGGGTTGGCGCTCAAGCCGGAGATCATCATCTGCGACGAGCCGGTCTCGGCGCTGGACGTGTCGGTGCAGGCGCAGGTGATCAACCTGCTGGAGCAGCTGCAGGGCGAGTTCAACCTGTCGTACATGTTCATCGCGCACGACCTCTCCATCGTCCGGCACATCTCCGACCGGGTCGGCGTGATGTACCTGGGGAAGATGGTCGAGATCGGCACCGACACGGAGATCTACGACCACGCGACCCACCCGTACACCCAGGCGCTGCTGTCGGCCGTACCGGTGCCGGACCCGACGGCGCGCGAGTCGCGGGACCGGATCGTGCTCACCGGGGACGTGCCCTCGCCGGCCAACCCGCCGTCCGGCTGCCGCTTCCGCACCCGCTGCTGGAAGGCGCAGGAGCGCTGCGCGGTGGAGGTCCCGCTGCTCGCCTCGCCGAGCTGGCTGCAGGGCGCGGCCTTCCACGACTCGGCTTGTCACTTCGCGGCGGAGCGCGAGATCGAGCAGAGCGCGGCGGAGCGCGAGAACGGGCAGAGCGCGGCGGAGCGCGAGAACGGGCCGAGCGGCGACTGACCGCGCCGTCCCCAGGGCGCGTCCTCGGAACGGGGGCGCGCCCCGTGTCGTGCGCCGTGATGGAACCGAGATCTGCCGTGCCCTCCCCAAGTGCGCTTCGGTCATTGATAGTTGCTAGGCGCCTATCGGTGGTCGCTGCTGCGCTGAGGAGGGCTGCTCACATGGACGCGGTGGAGGTGATCGGCGGCGGCCGGTCGAGCCTGGAGCCCGGGACCCCGTTGCTGGAGGTCGAGGACCTGCACATCGAGTTCCACACCCAGGACGGCGTCGCCAGGGCCGTCAACGGGGTGAGCTACTCGGTGTCGGCGGGGGAGACGCTGGCGGTGCTGGGGGAGTCCGGCTCCGGCAAGTCGGTGACCGCGCAGGCGGTCATGGGCATCCTGGACATGCCACCGGGGAGGATCACCTCGGGGCGGATCCTGTTCCGGGGTGAGGACCTGCTGACCATGAACCCCAAGGCGCGGCGGGCCGTCCGGGGCCAGCGGATCGCGATGATCTTCCAGGACGCGCTGTCCGCCCTCAACCCGGTGCTCAGCGTGGGCTACCAGCTCGGCGAGATGTTCCGGGTGCACCAGGGGCTCTCCCGCAAGGAGGCCCGGGAGAGGGCCGTCGAGCTGATGGAGCGGGTGCGCATACCCGCCGCCCGGCAGCGGGTCGGCGACTTCCCGCACCAGTTCTCCGGCGGCATGCGCCAGCGCATCATGATCGCCATGGCGCTCTCCCTGGAGCCCGACCTGATCATCGCGGACGAGCCGACCACCGCGCTGGACGTGACCGTCCAGGCCCAGGTGATGGACCTGCTGGCCGAACTCCAGGCCGAGTTCAACATGGGCCTGATCCTGATCACCCACGACCTGGGCGTGGTCGCGGACGTCGCGGACAAGATCGCGGTGATGTACGCGGGCCGGATCGTCGAGACGGCGCCGGTGCACGAGCTGTACGCGCGCCCGGCCCACCCGTACACCCGGGGCCTGCTGGACTCCATCCCGCGGCTGGACCAGAAGGGCCAGGGCCTGCACGCCATCAAGGGCCTGCCGCCCAACCTGCTGCGGATCCCGCAGGGCTGCGCGTTCAACCCGCGCTGCGACCGGGTGCAGGACCGCTGTCTGGCCGAACTCCCGGCACTGGTACCGGTGGTGGACGAGGAGGGCGCCGAGCTGCCGGGCCGGCGCAGCGCCTGCCACTACTGGCGGGAGACGCTGCACGGCTGAGGCCCTTCGAGCCAACCGGGCGCAGGGCGGCCCTACTTGGTGAAGCCGACGTTCTCCCAGACGATGTCGGACAGCCCCTGCGCCCCGATGTTGGCGAGGTCGGCGCGGGCGCCGTACAGCTGCGGCCGCTGGTAGAGCGGCAGCACGCCGGCCACCTTCCAGAGCTCGCCGTCGGCCTGGTTGATCGCCTCGGAGGCGGTGCCGGCGTCGGTCGCGGCGGCGGCCCGGTCGAGCGCGGCGTCCGCGGCCGCGCTGCCGGCGCCGACGTGGTTGGCGCCGCCGTTCTGCGCGAAGCCGGCCCGGCTGCCGCTGGCCGGGAACGGGGTGCCGAGCAGGGCGTAGGCGGCCAGGTCGAAGTCGTTGCGGTTGATGTACTTGTCGAAGAACTCGTTGGCGGCGGCGGGCACCGTGGTGACCTTGATCCCGACGTCCTTGAGCATCTTGGTGACGCCGACGGCCTCGTTCTGGGCCACCGCGACCCCGGCCGGGACGATCATCCGCAGGTTCAGCTCGCGGCCGTCCTTCTTCCGGACGTCGCCGTCGAGCTTCCAGCCGGCCGCGTCCAGCTTGCGGGCGGCCTCGGCGGGGTCGAAGCGGGACAGGCCGAGGGAGTTGTCGCGGTAGCCGTTCTGGTTGGCGACCAGCAGGTGGTTGTTGAGCGGGACGCCGGGCCAGTCCAGGCCGTTGAGGTCGGAGCGGATCAGGGCGTCCCGGTTGATCGCCTGGAACACGGCCTGGCGGACGGACGGGTCGCCGAGCGCCGGGGTGCGGGCGTTCAGGGTGATCTGCCGGAAGTCCGGCCCGCCGGCCCGGCGCACGGCGGCGCCCTTGGTGTTCTTGATGACCTGGTAGCCGGCCAGGTCCGGGCCGTTGTTGAAGAGGTCGATGCCGCCCTTGGCGAAGGCGGCGCCCATCGCGTCGGGCAGCATGGCGTGGAAGACGATCTTGTCCAGCATCGGCTTGTCGCCCCACCAGGTGGGGTCGGCGACCAGGGTGACGGTCTGCGCGGCCGGGTCCAGGCGGTCGAGCTTGAACGGGCCGGCGGTGAGCGGGATCGCGTCCAGGTAGGCCGAGTTGAACAGCTCCGGGGTGGAGACCTTGGCGGCCGGCAGCAGCGGGGCGTTGGCGGCGCCGTTGAACATCGACTGCCACTCGGAGAACGGCTGGTCGAAGGTCATCACGGCCTGGAAGTCGTCCTTGCCGCGCTCGACCGAGGAGACCAGCTCGAAGCCGGTGCTGCTGGAGGGCCGGTAGGCCGGGTTCCGGCCGTTCAGGGCGCGCCAGTTGGCCTCGATGTCGCGCCAGGTGATCGGGGTGCCGTCGGACCAGTGGGCCTTGGGGTTGAGCGTCCAGGTGACCACCTGCCGGCCGTCCCTGAAGTCGGCGTGCGCCTCCTGCAGGTAGGCCGGGTTGACGGTCTGGGTGCCGGCCGCGTCCGAGCGGAAGAAGGTCGGCAGCAGCGGCTTGGTGACGGCGATGGTCGAGGACTCGCTGCCGTCGGCGTGGATCGGCGACCACTGGTGGGAGAACTGGGTGATCGCCAGGTTCAGGGTGCCGCCCTGGCGCAGCTCGGAGCGGTCGTGCTGGTTGATGTCGATCGAGGTGAGCTTGGGAACCCCGGCGGCACTCGGCATCGCGTCCGCGCCCGCGTCGCCTTGCCCGGAGGCGCAGGAGCAGAGCGCGAGCGAGAGGGTCAGGACGGTGAGGCCGGCGAGCAGTGCCGTCCGGTGGTGCTGGAGGCGGCTGCTCATCGGCGTGGCTCCCGGGGTCGCTGGGGCGGAAGGTGTGGCGTCACATCTTGCTGACCGGGAGGGGAGTTGTCGAGGGGCGGGACCGCCTGCCGGTACTGCGGC
>NZ_JBHVVI010000120.1:0-26156 GCF_042883685.1 Kitasatospora sp. NPDC058190 | reverse complement strand
GCCCCGGCCGCCGCCCCGCTCGCCGCCGCGCCCGCCGCGCCGCCGGCCCCGAAGGCCGCCGCTGCCCCGGCCCCGGCCGCCGCGCCGGCCGGCCCCGAGCTGGTCCAGCTGCGTGGACCGGCGAAGGCCGTCGCCACCAACATGGACGCCTCGCTGGAGGTGCCGACCGCGACCTCGGTCCGCGCCGTCCCGGCCAAGCTGTTGATCGACAACCGCATCGTCATCAACAACCACCTGCAGCGCGCCCGCGGCGGCAAGGTCTCCTTCACCCACCTGATCGGTTACGCCCTGGTCCAGGCCATCAAGGCCGCCCCGGGCATGAACCACAGCTACAAGGTGGAGGACGGCAAGGCCTTCCTGGTCAAGCCCGAGCACGTCAACCTGGGCCTGGCCATCGACCTGGTCAAGCCGAACGGCGACCGCCAGCTCGTCGTCGCGGCCATCAAGAAGGCCGAGACCCTCGACTTCTTCGGCTTCTGGCAGGCCTACGAGGACATCGTCCGCCGGGCCCGCGCCAACAAGCTGACCATGGACGACTTCACCGGCGTCACGGTCTCGCTGACCAACCCCGGCGGCATCGGCACCGTGCACTCCGTGCCGCGCCTGATGCAGAACCAGGGCACCATCGTCGGTGTCGGCGCCATGGAGTACCCGGCCGAGTTCCAGGGCTCCGCCCCGGAGACCCTGGCCCGCCTCGGCGTCTCCAAGATCATGACGCTGACCTCGACCTACGACCACCGCGTCATCCAGGGCGCGGCGTCCGGCGAGTTCCTGCGCGAGATCCACCGCCTGCTGCTCGGCGAGAACGGCTTCTACGACGAGATCTTCGAGTCGCTGCGGATCCCGTACGAGCCGGTCCGCTGGGCCACCGACGTCGCCACCACCCACGACGACGAGGTCAACAAGACCGCCCGCGTCATGGAGCTGATCCACTCCTACCGGGTCCGCGGCCACCTGATGGCCGACACCGACCCGCTGGAGTACAAGCAGCGCAAGCACCCCGACCTGGACGTCGTCCAGCACGGCCTCACCCTGTGGGACCTGGAGCGCGAGTTCGCGGTCGGCGGCTTCGGCGGCCAGAAGATGATGAAGCTCCGCGACATCCTCGGCCTGCTGCGCAACACCTACTGCCGCACCGTCGGCATCGAGTACATGCACATCCAGGACCCGAAGCAGCGCAAGTGGCTGCAGGAGCGCCTGGAGAAGCCGTACGCGAAGCCCGAGCGCGAGGAGCAGCTGCGGATCCTCCGCCGCCTGAACTCCGCCGAGGCCTTCGAGACCTTCCTGCAGACCAAGTACGTCGGTCAGAAGCGCTTCTCGCTGGAGGGCGGTGAGTCGCTGATCGCGCTGCTGGACGCGACCATCGACTCCGCCGCCGAGCACCGCCTCGACGAGGCCGTCATCGGCATGGCCCACCGCGGCCGCCTGAACGTGCTGGCCAACATCGTCGGCAAGCCGTACGGCAAGATCTTCGGCGAGTTCGAGGGCAACCTCGACCCGAAGTCGATGCACGGCTCCGGCGACGTCAAGTACCACCTGGGCGCCGAGGGCACCTTCACCGGCCTGGACGGCGAGACCATCAAGGTCTCGCTCGCCGCGAACCCCTCCCACCTGGAGGCCGTGGACCCGGTCGTCGAGGGCATCGCCCGCGCCAAGCAGGACATCCTGGACCAGGGCGGCACCACCTTCCCGGTGCTGCCGATCCAGATCCACGGTGACGCGGCCTTCGCCGGCCAGGGCGTCGTCGCGGAGACCCTGAACATGTCGCAGCTGCGCGGCTACCGCACCGGCGGCACCGTGCACGTCGTGGTGAACAACCAGGTCGGCTTCACCGCCGCCCCGGCGTCCTCGCGCTCCTCGATGTACTGCACCGACGTGGCCCGCATGATCGAGGCCCCGATCTTCCACGTGAACGGCGACGACCCGGAGGCCGTGGTCCGCGTCGCGCGGCTCGCCTTCGAGTTCCGCCAGGAGTTCCACAAGGACGTGGTGATCGACCTCATCTGCTACCGCCGCCGCGGTCACAACGAGGCCGACAACCCGTCGTTCACCCAGCCGCTGATGTACGACCTGATCGACAAGAAGCGCTCGGTGCGCAAGCTGTACACCGAGGGCCTGATCGGTCGCGGCGACATCACCATGGAAGAGGCGGAGCAGGCGCTCCAGGACTTCCAGGGCCAGCTGGAGAAGGTCTTCGCCGAGGTCCGCGACGCGGCCCAGGCGCCGGCCGACACCACCACCGGCAAGCCGGTCGCCGACTTCCCGGTCTCCATCCAGACCGGCATCTCCCAGGAGATGGTCAAGCGGATCGCCGCCTCGCAGGTCAACCACCCGGACTGGCTGACCGTCCACCCGCGTCTGCTGCCGCAGCTGCAGCGCCGCGCCGCCTCGGTCGAGGACAACACCATCGACTGGGCGATGGGCGAGACGCTCGCCATCGGCTCGCTGCTCATGGAGGGCCACCCGGTCCGCCTGGCCGGCCAGGACAGCCGCCGCGGCACCTTCGGCCAGCGGCACGCCGTCCTGATCGACCGCAAGACCGGCGAGGACTACACCCCGCTGCAGTACCTCACCGAGGACCAGGCCCGCTACACCGTCTACGACAGCCTGCTGTCGGAGTACGCGGCCATGGGCTTCGAGTACGGCTACTCGCTGACCCGCCCGAACTCGCTGGTCATGTGGGAGGCGCAGTTCGGCGACTTCGTCAACGGCGCGCAGACCATGGTGGACGAGTACATCGCCTCCGCCGAGCAGAAGTGGGGCCAGCACTCCGGCGTCACCCTGCTGCTGCCGCACGGCTACGAGGGCCAGGGCCCGGACCACTCGTCCGCCCGCCCGGAGCGCTTCCTCCAGCTGTGCGCGCAGAACAACATGACGGTCGCGATGCCGACCCTGCCGTCGAACTACTTCCACCTGCTGCGCTGGCAGGCGCACAACCCGCACCACAAGCCGCTGGTCGTCTTCACCCCGAAGTCGATGCTGCGCCTGAAGGCCGCGGCGAGTGCGACCGAGGAGTTCCTGTCCGGCTCGTTCCGCCCGGTCATCGGCGACACCACCGTCGACCCGGCGCAGGTCCGCAAGGTGATCATCACCGCCGGCAAGTTCTACTACGACCTGGAGGCCGCCCGCGCCGAGCGCGGCGTCACCGACACCGCGATCGTCCGGGTCGAGCGGCTCTACCCGCTGCCGGTGGCCGAGCTCCAGGAGGAGCTGGCCCGCTACGGCGACAACGTCCAGTTCGTCTGGGCGCAGGAGGAGCCGGACAACCAGGGTGCCTGGCCGTTCATCGCGATGAACCTGGTCGACCACCTGCAGGTCGTCATCGGCCGCAGCGCCGGCGGCTCCCGCCTGCGCCGCGTCGCCCGCACCACGGCCTCGTCCCCGGCGGTCGGCTCGGCCAAGCGGCACGCCGCCGAGCAGCAGGCGCTGATCGAGGAGGTCTTCGCGCTCTGACGCGCTGAGACCCCGCACCACCGCTGACGCCCGCGGCCCCCGCCTCCCGACCAGGGAGACGGGGGCCGCGGGCGTTCCTGTTCACGTCAAGGTCGCAGCTCTGCAACCAAACGGGGACCGGCCCGCACGACTTCCTGACGGATCGATAGGTTATGCATCGCCAGATCGCCGCCCGGCGCCCGTCATCGCGCCCGCGGCCCCGGCCGAACGACCTCACCGCTCTCCCAGGGGGATCACCGCATGACCGCCGACACGCCGCATCCCGGCAAGCTCCCTCCGGTCTTCCAGCCGCTCCTGCCCGACGACCCCCGGGAGGTCGGCGGCTACCGGCTGTTCGCCCGGCTCGGCGCCGGCGGCATGGGCCGGGTCTACCTCTCGTACACGCCGGGCGGGCGTCCGGTGGCGCTCAAGGTGGTCCGTCCCGAGTTCGCCGAGGACGTCGAGTTCCGCCGCCGGTTCGCCCAGGAGGTCAGCAACGCCCAGCGGATCCACGGGCTGTACACCGCGCAGGTGATCGACTCCGGCGGCCTGGACTCGGACGCCCCCTGGCTGGTCACCGCGTACGTGCCGGGCCCGTCCCTGCAGCAGGTGGTGCGGGAGAACGGCGCGCTGCCGGTCCGCACCGTGCTGCTGCTGATGGGCGGCATCGCCGAGGCGCTGCAGGCGATCCACAGCGTCGAGGTGGTCCACCGCGACCTCAAGCCCGCCAACGTGCTGGTCGCCGGGGACGGCCCCCGGGTGATCGACTTCGGCATCGCCCGGGCCGCCGACGCCACCGCGCTGACCGGCACCGGCTACCGGATCGGCTCCCCCGCCTTCATGGCCCCCGAGCAGGCCCAGGGCCGCGCCGTCACCCCGTCCACCGACGTGTTCGCGCTCGGAGCCCTGGCCGCGTACGTGGCCGGCGGCACCCCGCCGTTCGGCGACGGGCCGGACACCGCGGTGCTCTACCGGGTGGTGCACGAGGAGCCGGACCTGGAGGCCGTCCCGGCGGACCTGCGGGAGCTGATCCAGCGCTGCCTGGCGAAGTCCCCGGAGGACCGCCCCAAGCCCGCCGAGATCATCCAGGCCGCCCGCAACCACCCGGAGGTCGGCGGCCAGCTGCGGTTCGGCGAGGACTGGCTGCCCCGGCAGGTCAACACCGAGATCACCCGCCGCTCCGACCTGCCCAGGACGCCGCCGACCCCGCTGCCGGTCGCGCCCACCACCCCGCCGGCCCCGGCCGCTCCCCCGCAGCCGGCCGGCACGCCGACCCACCCGGCCACCGCGGTGACCCCGCCGCAGCAGCCCGCCACGCCCCCGCCGGGCTTCGCCCCGCCGCCGCTCGGCGCGTACGGCGCGCCGCAGCCGCCCACCGAGACGCCGACCGCCCCGGTGCTGCCCACCCCGCCGACCGTCCAGCTCCAGCCGGAGCCGCCGTCCTTCGACACCCCGCCGCCCGGCCCGGCGGTCACCGCCGTCACCCCGGAGCCGGAGCCCAGGCGCAAGGGCGGGGTCTCCTGGAAGGTGCTGCTCACCGTCGCCCTGGTGATGGCGGTCGGTGGCACCGCAGGCGGCGTGGTGCTGATGAAGAAGCTGGACGACGGCAAGAAGGGCACCAGCAGCACCGGCACCGCGGCCCAGCCGAGCACGGGCGCCCAGCCCGGCACGAACCCGGCGCCCACCCTGGGCGACTCCCTCCCCAGCCCGACCGGCGCCGCCAACCCGCCGGTGACGGCCGCGCCCTCGAAGTCCGGCCCGGGCTCCGTCTCCGCCCCCGCCCGGCCGGTCGGCTACACCCTGCTGCTGGACAAGAAGGCGCTCTCGGTCCCGGCCGCCGAGTACTCCTCCGACGCGTACCGGATCGACCTGAACGCGGGCACCGTGGTGCCGCGCAGCGGCTCCAGCGACCTGAAGTGGGGCCTCGGCGTCACCAACACCGGCAGTGGCAGCAAGGCCAACTCCTTCGAGAGCGCGGGGGACGAGAAGTCCGACTTCGCCGTGATCACCGAGCCCACGGTGACGGCCGAGCAGTGCGCCGCCGCGATCGACTCCCGGCCGGACACCGACCTGACCTACAACCGGGTCGCGCCCGGCCGCCTGCTCTGCATCCGTGACCGGGAGACCCGCAACATCGCCATCGCCGCGATCACCACGGCCGATCCGACCACGGGTGCCGCCTCGGTGACCCTCAGCACCTGGCGGGCCGGCTGACCGGCCCGGTCTATCCTGACCAGGTCAATCCCCATCCGACCGGAGCGAACCGTGTACTTCACCGACCGAGGCATCGAGGAGCTGGAGAACCGGCGCGGCGACGAGGAGGTCACCTTCGAGTGGCTGGCCGAGCGCCTGCGCGAGTTCGTCGACCTCAACCCGGACTTCGAGATCCCGGTCGAGCGACTGGCCACCTGGCTGGCCCGGCTCGACGACGAGGACGACGACGAGTGACCCGGTGACCGCCGGACGAAGGGCTCGGGAGGCAACCGCCTCCCGAGCCCTTCGCGTGTCCCCGTAAGGGAGGCCTCCGGGTCGGCTCCGGGATTCCTCCGGGGCGGGTCCGGGGCGGAACCGCTTGCATTTCCCGGCACGCGATATATCGTCTTTAAGAGAGAACGCGATACATCGCGATCCGCAACGGGAGGCGGCAGAGATGAGCCAGTGGACGATCGAGGGGCCGGGCAGGACCACCTTCGAGGACGCGGTCCGCGCGCTGCACGTGCGCGTCATCGACGGCTCGGTGAACGTGGTCGCGGCCGAGGGCCCGGCCCGGCTGGAGGTCACCGAACTCAAGGGCGAGCCCCTGCACGTGACCCTGGTGGACGGCGTCCTGACGGTCACCTACAAGGACATCAACAGCTGGAGCGAGTTCGGCGACTGGATCAAGTCGATCGGCTCGGTCCGCAACTTCTTCGACTCCTTCAAGCGCAAGCGCTCCGTCGCGGTCACCCTGACCGTCCCGGCCGGCACCGACGTCAAGCTCGGCACCGTCTCCGCCGACGCCAGCGTCACCGGCATCGACGGCCACGTCTCGGTGCAGAGCGCCAGCGGCGACACCACCCTGGCCGCTCTGACCGGCCGGATCGACGCCAGCACCGTCACCGGCGACGTGGACGCCCAGGCGGTGGGCGGCCGGCTCAAGGTCAACAGCGTCTCCGGACAGCTCACCGTGATCGCCGGCACCGCCGACAAGGTCCAGGCCAACACCGTCACCGGCGCCGTCACCCTCGACCTCGACGTGGCGGGCGGGACCGACGTCAAGGTCAACACCGTCAGCGGCGCGGTCGTGGTCCGCATCCCCTCGCTGGCCGACGCCACCGTCGAGGCCGGCTCCACCAGCGGCGAGGTCTCCAGCACCTTCGACGAGCTCAAGATGAGCAGCACCTGGGGCGCCAAGAAGATCTCCGGCCAGCTCGGCGACGGCCGCGGCAGCCTCAACGTCACCACCGTCTCCGGCGCGGTCACCGTACTGCGCCGCCCCGAGCCCGAGGACGACGCCCCGGCGGTGGTCAAGGAGCTCCCGGCCGCCCCCGGCTCCGACACCCCCGGCTCCGACACCCCCGCCGGGCCCGACCTCACCAAGGAGGCCTGAGATGACCCCTGTGTTCGGCCACGGCCGGCTCCGGCTCTACCTGCTGAAGCTACTGGACGAGGCACCGCGGCACGGCTACGAGGTGATCCGCCTGCTGGAGGAGCGCTTCCAGGGCCTGTACGCGCCCTCCGCCGGCACGGTCTACCCGCGCCTGGCCAAGCTGGAGCAGGAGGGCCTGGTCAGCCACAGCACCGAGGGCGGCCGCAAGGTCTACCGGCTGACCGACGCCGGGCGCACGGAACTCGAAGCCCGTCAGGGCGAGTTGGACGAGCTGGAGCTGGAGATCCACGACTCCGTGGCGCAGCTCGCCGGGGCGATCCGGGAGGATGTCCGGGACAGCGCCAAGGACCTGCGCGAGGAGCTGTGGAAGGCCGCCAAGCAGGCCCCCCGGCCGGACCGCACCGAGGGCGGCGGCGACCCGTGGGCCGGGCCCTGGGGCGACAACGAGTCCTGGCAGCGCGCCAAGGAGGAGTTCGCCCAGTTCAAGCGGCAGGCCAAGGAGCAGGCCAAGCGTGCCCGGGAGCAGGAGAAGGCCGCCAAGGCCAAGGCGAAGGCCGCCGAGGAGGAGGCCCGCCGGCTGCGCGAGCAGGCCAAGGCCTCCCGCACCGCCGCCCAGCAGGAGGCGCTGCGGATAAAGCGCCGGGTCGAGCAGCAGGTGCGCGAGCACGCCGCGAAGGGCGACTGGCCGACCGGGCTGGCCGAGGGCCTGTCCGAGCTGACCAAGGGCCTGGCCGGGCTGGCCGACGCGGCCCGCTGGGGCCAGCCCGCGGACGAGCCGGCCGAGAAGATCACGGTGACCCGGATCGACCTGGACAAGGACGGCGGAACCGCCCCCGCCGACCTGCCGTCGTGGGCGCGCACCGACCCGGCCGAGGACCCGGCCCGCGAACTGGAGCGACTGCTCGACCGCTTCCGCGACCAGGTCCGCGATGCGGCCCGGGACGGCGGGGTGAGCGCCGACGAGCTGGCCGAGGCCCGCTCGGTGCTGGGCGCGGCCGGCGAGCGGCTGAAGCGGCTGCTCGGCTGAGCCGCCGGCCCCGACAAGTCGCCGGCCCCGACGGCTTCGGCCCGGTGCCCCGTTCGAGGGGCACCGGGCCCGCCGCGCTCAGGGGCGCCGCGAATCAGGGGTTGTGAACTGCTGAGGATTGATGTCGTTTTGGTGCACATAGGTGTCCATGACGGCCTGGAGAACCTGGACTTCACCGCCGAGACCACCCGCGAGAAACACAGCCACCGCAAGCGGTTCCGCCAGCTCATCCACCACCGTTCGGGATGCACGCAGTGATCAGACCTGGGTCCAAGACTCACTCCTGATCATTTAATTGAAACGGTTGAGCACGATCTTGCCGAAGACGTCACCCTTGGCCAGCCGGGCGAAGCCCTCCCGGGCCTCGGACAGCGGCAGCACCGAGTCGATCACCGGACGGACGCCGGTGGTCGCGCACAGCGACAGCAGCCCGGCCAGCTCCTCCTTGGTGCCCATGGTCGAGCCGACCACCTTGAGCTCCAGGAAGAAGATCCGGTTGAGCTCGGTAGCACTCGGGTTGGGGCCGGAGGTGGCACCCGAGATGACGATGGTGCCACCCGGGCGCAGCGACTTCACCGAGTGCGACCAGGTCGCGGCGCCGACCGTCTCCATCACCGCGTCCACCCGGGCGGGCAGCCGGGCGCCGCTCTCGAAGGCCGCGTCCGCGCCGAGCTCGACCGCCCGGCGGCGCTTGGCCTCGTCCCGGCCGGTGACCCACACCCGCAGGCCGGCCGCCTTGCCGAGGACGATCAGCGCGGTCGCCACCCCGCCGCCGGCCCCCTGCACCAGGACGGTGTCGCCGGGCTTGACCCCGGCGTTGGTGAACAGCATCCGGTAGGCCGTCAGCCAGGCCGTGGGCAGGCAGGCGGCCTCCTCGAAGCTCAGCTCGGCGGGCTTGGGCAGCAGGTTCCAGGTGGGCACGGCCACCTGCTGGGCGAAGGTGCCCTGGTAGCGCTCGGTCAGGATGGACCGGGGCTCGTTCGGGCCCACCCCGTGGCCGGTCTGGCCGATCACCGAGTGGATGACCACCTCGTTTCCGGCCTCGTCGACCCCGGCGGCGTCGCACCCGAGGATCATCGGCAGCTTCTCGGCGGGCAGGCCGACCCCGCGCAACGACCACAGGTCGTGGTGGTTGAGGCTGGCGGCCTTGACCGTGACCACGCTCCACCCGGGGCGGGCCTGCGGCTCGGGGAGTTCACCCAACTCCAGCCCGCTGAGCGGGTCGTCGGCGTCGATACGTGCGGCGTAGGCAGCAAACATGTCCCGGACGATAGCCGGGACGGCCGAGGCCGGGAACCACGCGTGGGTGTGACGCGCGTCCCGGCCTCAGCCTGTGGCTCTGATTCCCCCCGCTCGCCCGGAGACCCGGGGCGGGGTTCGCCAGATCGTCAGATCCGCGCCACGCCCTCGGCGCGGGCGGCCTCGGCCACCGCCTTGCTGACCGCCGGGGCGACCCGCTCGTCGAACGGCGAGGGGATGACCTTCTGCGGCGTCAGCTCGTCGGCCACCACGCCGGCCAGCGCCTTGGCGGCGGCCAGCTTCATGCCCTCGGTGATCCGCGAGGCCCGCACCTGCAGGGCGCCGGCGAAGATGCCCGGGAAGGCCAGCACGTTGTTGATCTGGTTCGGGAAGTCGCTGCGCCCGGTGGCGACGACCGCCGCGTACTTGTGCGCGACCTCGGGGTGGATCTCCGGGTTGGGGTTGGCCATCGCGAAGATGAACGCGCCCTCGGCCATGGTCGCCACGACCTCCTCCGGCACGGTGCCGCCGGAGACGCCGATGAACACGTCGGCGCCGGCCAGCGCGTCGGCCAGCGAGCCCTTGAGACCGGCGCGGTTGGTCAGCCCGGCGATCTCGGCCTTGACGTCCGTCAGGTCGCCGCGGCCCTCGTACACCACACCCTTGCGGTCGCACACGGCCACGTCGCCGATGCCCGCCGCCAGCAGCATCTTGGCGATGGCGATACCGGCCGCGCCGGCACCGGAGATGACGGCGCGCAGCGAGCCGATCTCACGGCCGGTCACCTGGGCCGCGTTCCACAGGGCCGCGGTGGTGACGATCGCGGTGCCGTGCTGGTCGTCGTGGAAGACCGGGATGTCCAGGGCCTCCTGGAGCCGGCGCTCGATCTCGAAGCAGCGGGGGGCGGAGATGTCCTCCAGGTTGACGCCGCCGAAGGACGGCGCCAGCCGGACCACGGTCTCGACGATCTCGTCGGCCTCGGTGCAGGCGAGCGCGATCGGCACCGCGTCCACGCCGCCGAACTGCTTGAACAGGATGGCCTTGCCCTCCATCACCGGGAGCGAGGCCTCCGGGCCGATGTCCCCCAGGCCCAGCACCGCGGTGCCGTCGGTGACCACCGCGACGGTGTTGGACTTCCAGGTGTAGTCGTTGACCAGCTCCGGCTGCTCGGCGATGGCCGTGCAGACCCGGGCGACACCGGGGGTGTAGGCGAGGGACAGGTCGTCCGCGTCGCGCACCGGCACGGTCGCCCGGATCTCCATCTTGCCGCCGCGGTGGAGCGCGAAAACGGCGTCGACCGGATCGTCGGTGTCCTGGGTGCTGCTGTGAATGATCTCCGCTGCCACGATGACCTCTTCGTCATTGATCTGGCGAGGTGCGCGGCCGACAGGACGACCCGTCCGGAAACCGGAAACCGGGTACGCCGAAGCGGACCCGGGGTCAGGGTCGGGGCGCCCGTCGGGTGGCGCCCTCGGATGAGGGTTTTATGGGGTCTTGTGTTGTCCGCGTCGTGCTACCGGGCCGAGCGTAAGTCGGACAAAGACATCGCACCTATGCCTTTTCGTCCTCGTCACGTGGCGTTCATCGCCGCGCTGTCGCGTCAGCTGGGGCCCGGCGTCGGAAGCGACGGGCTCCGGCGGCGGCAACGGCGTCAACGCACGCACACCCGCAGGGGTGAACGCAGACCCGGAGGGGAGTCGGCACCCCTGATACGGAGCCACGTGATGACTTCCGTTCCTGGGCACCCCGAGCCTGTCGGGGCTCGTCGGTCTGGTTCGAGCGTTCGGGGGTCACCCGGTACCGAATTCTGACACACCCGCTGCCGGGCCCGGCAGGGTGGGATGTCAGGATCGCTTGTCCGCTATTGGGCGGATACCGCCTTGACACCCCGGCGACCACGCGTCCCACCCACAGGAGCAGCCCTCATGCGTCATGTCCCCCAGGTCCGCCGTCCGGCCGCCGCCGGAGCCGCACTGGCCGTCACCGGCGCCCTGCTGCTCACCGGCTGCGGCGGCGACGGGCCGGCCGCCGCGAGCGACCCGGTCAAGGACATCCGCGCCAAGCTGCCCAAGGCCCAGCGCTCGGCCGGGGTGCTGCGCATCGGCATGGACGTCAACCTCGAGCCGGTGGAGTTCCGCGGTCAGGACGGCAAGCCGGCCGGCCTCGACCCGGAGCTCGCCGCGGCCCTCGGCCGGATCCTCGACGTGCGGATCGAATTCGTGGACACCCCCTTCGACAAGCTGATACCGAACCTGCAGGGCAAGCAGTTCGACGTGGCGATGTCCGCGATCAGCGACATCCGCCAGCGCCGCGAGGGCCTGGACGAGAACGGCAAGCAGGTCAACCCGGGCGTGGACTTCGTGGACTACTTCATCGCCGGCGCCTCGATCGTCGTCCCGAAGGGCAACCCCAAGGGGATCAAGACCCTCGACGACCTGTGCGGCAAGACCGTCGCCCTCCAGCAGGGCACCACCCAGGACGACATCGCCACCCGGCAGGTGGCCGTCTGCTCCCACACCGGTCGCCAGCTGACCGTGCACAGGTTCGACAGCGACGCCAAGGCGCTGGCCGAGGTCGCCTCCGGCGCCGCCGCGGCCGGCGTGAACGACTTCCCGGTGGCCGCCTACGCGGCGAAGACCACGGACGGCGGCAACCGCTTCGAGTTGACCGGCGCGCAGTCCACCTCCAACCCGTACGGGATCGCGGTGCGCAAGACGGACACCGACCTGCGGGACACCCTCTCCAAGGCGGTCGACCAGCTGATCCGCAGCGGCGAGTACGACAAGATCCTCGGCAAGTGGAACGTGAGCGCCGGCGCGGCGCAGAACGCGGTCGTCAACGGGGGCATCTGAGCGGCGGCCGGGCCCGGCCGGGGGCGGGCGGCCCCCGGCGGGCCTCCGGGCGGACTGCGGAGGGATCTGCATACTTATACGCAGGGTGACAGGGGCACGCGATTCGTCCGAATAGCGGACAGTGCGAGCCCTTGTTATCCGATTTTGATCTGAATGAGGGCCACCTGACCGTCATCAGATGGCAGGATTCCCCCCAACTCGGATCGAGCCGACCCCTGGTCGAGGCGGTTCCGGTCAACGTCCACCTCGGCGGAGGGTGGCGGAAGCAGTACCCCGCACCACCCTGGGCGGCCCCCTGCGCCCAGGACACTGCACCACCCGGCATGCCCGTACGACGACGTACAGCGACATACCCATCCGTACGGCTCCGTACGGCCAGCTGCCCGGTGCGCCGCTCCCGCGGCGTACTCCGCCCGATTTCTCTCCCCAGGAGGAGATCCCCCTCATGACCGCCCGTACCCAGCGCACCCGCCTCTTCGCGGCCGGCGTGGCCGCCGTCTCCGTGTCCCTCGTGCTGACCGGCTGCGGCAGCAGCAAGTCCGGTTCCTCCACCGGCGCCAACGCCAGCGCGACGGTCCCCGCCGTGACCTCCGACGCGTCGCTGGCCGCCCTCGTCCCGGCCGACATCAAGTCCGCAGGCAAGATCGTGGTCGCCACCGATGCCTCCTACGCGCCCAACGAGTTCAAGGACGACAAGGGCGCCATCGTCGGCATGGACGTCGACCTGGCCAACGCCATCGCCAAGAAGCTGGGCCTGACCGCCGACGTCCAGAACGCCACCTTCGACGCGATCATCCCGGGCATCACGGGCAACAAGTACACGATGAGCATGAGCTCCTTCACCGACACGAAGGAGCGCGAGGCATCGGTCGACATGGTCACCTACTTCAGCGCGGGCACGGGCGCCGCGGTCAAGAAGGGCAACCCCGAGAAGATCGACCCCACGGACCTGTGCGGCAAGAAGGTCGCCGTCCAGACCGGCACCACCCAGGCCGACGCGATCAAGGACACCATCAACCCCGCCTGCGCCAAGGCCGGCAAGCCGACCATCCCGAACGACGGCGACAAGTTCGACCTGCAGACCGACGTCACCCAGTCGCTGGTCTCCGGCCGCGACCAGGTCATGCTGGCCGACTCCCCGGTGGTCGACTACGCGATCAAGCAGACCAACGGGCAGCTGGAGAAGATCGGCCAGGTGACCGACACCGCCCCGTACGGCGTCGTGCTGGCGAAGAACTCGCCGCTCACCAAGGCCGTCCAGGGCGCCATCCAGTCCCTCATGGCGGACGGCACCTACAAGAGCATCCTGGAGAAGTGGGGCGTGCAGGCGGGCGCGATCGACAAGTCTGCCGTCAACGGCGCCGCCAGCTGATTCCGCTGTTCTGAACACAACCCCTGAGGCCACACAGTGAACTCTTCCGACCAGGGGTCGGTGCACCCGGGACGGCCCGAAACCCTCAAGGCCGTCCCGGTCCGCCACCCCGGACGCTGGGTCGGGGCAGCAGTCGTCGCGCTCCTCGCGGCGATGCTGATCCACGCCCTCACCACGAATCCCCAGTTCCAGTGGGACGTCGTCGGCACATACCTCTTCGACTCCTCGATCCTGCATGGCCTCGGCGTCACCCTTGAGCTGACCTTCCTCTCCATGCTGATCGGCGTGTCGGGCGGCATCATCCTCGCGATGATGCGCCTGTCGCCGAACCCGGTGCTCTCCAGCACCGCCTGGTTCTACATCTGGGTCTTCCGCGGCACCCCGGTGCTGGTCCAACTGCTGTTCTGGAACTTCCTGGGCACGCTCTGGGCCAACATCTCGATCGGCATCCCGTTCGGCCCGGCCTTCTGGTCCCAGCCGACCAACCAGGCGATCCCGCTGTTCGTCGCCGCCCTGCTGGGCCTCGGCCTCAACGAGGCCGCCTACATGGCGGAGATCGTCCGCGGCGGCATCCAGTCCGTGCCGCTCGGCCAGACCGAGGCCGCGCACGCGCTGGGCATGAGCCAGTTCGCCACCATGCGGCGGATCATCCTGCCGCAGGCGATGCGCGTGATCATCCCGCCGACCGGCAACGAGACCATCTCGATGCTGAAGACCACCTCGCTGGTCTCGTCGATCGCCCTGGAAGAGCTGCTCCGGGCCGGTCAGAACATCTACTCGCGCACGTTCCAGACCATTCCGCTGCTGATCGTCGTCAGCATCTGGTACCTGCTGATGACCTCGATCCTCACCGTGGTCCAGTACTACATCGAGCGCTACTACGCGCGCGGCGCCAACCGGGTGCTCCCGCCCACGCCGTTGCAGCGCCTGCGCCGGCTGTTCGCCGGCAAGCCCGTCCCGCCGGCCAAGGACGACGTGGTCACGGGCCTCGAAGGAGGTGGCCACGTATGACCGACCTGACCAAGCCCCCGGCGGACACCCGACCCGTACCCATGGTGGAGGCGCAGGGCGTACGCAAGTCCTACGGGCTGGTGGAGGTGCTCAAGGGCATCGACCTGGAGGTCAAGAAGGGCGAGGTGTTCGTCCTGGTCGGCCCCTCCGGATCCGGCAAGTCGACCTTCCTGCGGTGCATCAACCATCTGGAGAAGATCAACGGCGGCTTCCTCTCGGTGGACGGCGAACTGGTCGGCTACCGGCTGAAGGGCGACCGCCTCCACGAGCTGAAGGACCGCGAGGTCGCGCAGAAGCGCCGGGACATCGGCATGGTGTTCCAGCACTTCAACCTCTTCCCGCACATGACCGCGCTGGAGAACGTCATAGAGGCGCCGGTGCAGGTCCGCAAGGAGACCAAGGCCGACGCCCGCGAGCGCGGCATGGCCCTGCTGGAGCGGGTCGGACTCGCCGACAAGGCGAAGAACTACCCCTCGCAGCTCTCCGGCGGCCAGCAGCAGCGCGTGGCCATCGCCCGCGCGCTGGCCATGAAGCCCAAGCTGATGCTCTTCGACGAGCCCACCTCCGCGCTCGACCCGGAGCTGGTCGGCGAGGTGCTGGACGTCATGCGCGGCCTGGCCGAGGAGGGGATGACGATGATCGTCGTCACCCACGAGATGGGCTTCGCCCGCGAGGTCGGCGACGCGCTGGTGTTCATGGACGGCGGTGTGGTGGTCGAGTCCGGCAACCCCCGCGAGGTGCTCACCAACCCCCAGCACGAGCGGACCAGGGCCTTCCTCTCCAAGGTGCTCTGACCCCGCACGATCGGCGCCCGGCAGGCACCTTTCCTGCCGGGCGCCGACGTTTTCCCCAGCCGGGTAATAGGCTGGAACCATCCGGCCCGTTACCGAAATCTCTGGAAGGACCGCCGTGGAGCTCGCCTCGTACGCCGATCTCGCCGTTCGGCTGGTGAACACCGAGGAACCCGAGCGCGGCACCGACACGCTGACCTCGGTGGACGCGGTGCGCGCCCTGTTCTCCGACTCCTCCCGGGCCGCCGCACTGGCCGACGAGTCCGACGTGCCCCGGCTGCGGGGCGTACGGACCAGGCTGCGCGGGGTGTTCGAGGCCGCCGCCGAGGGGGACGAGGTCCGGGCCGTCGACCTGCTGAACAGCCTGCTGATGGAGTACCCCGTCAGCCCGCTGGTCTCCGGGCACGACCACCTGGACGACGCCGGCCGGCCGCGCTGGCACCTGCACCTGGCCGACAACTCGCCGACCGCCACCGCCCACTTCAGCGCGGTCGCCTGCATGGGCCTGGCCGTCCACCTCACCGAGCTGGGCGCCGACCGGCTCGGCATCTGCCAGGCCGCGCCCTGCCGCAACGCCTACCTGGACACCTCGACCAACCGCTCCCGCCGCTACTGCTCGGACCGCTGCGCGACCCGCGCCAACGTGGCCGCCTACCGGGCCCGCAAGCGCCAGGAGGCCGAGGCGGCGCTCAGCGCCGGGCAGTAGGCCTCAGAGCTCCTCGACGAAGACCCCGAGACGGCGGGCCAGGCCCGGCACCCGGGCCAGCCGGGGGCTGAGCAGCAGCCGCTCCAGCCGGCGGCCCGGCGCCAGCCAGGCCGGGCTCGGGCGCAGCCGCAGCAGCACCCGGCCGAGCACCAGCTCGTCCGGGACCGGGCCGTAACTGCGGCTGTCACTGTCCACCGGCCGGTTGTCGGACAGCAGCCACCAGCCCTTCGGGCGGCGCTCGGCCGCCCGCTTCACCACCAGCAGGTCCTGCTGGAGGGGGTGCCGGAACAGCACCACCGCGCCCGGCCGGATCGGCGCGCCGTAGCGGACCAGCAGCTGGTCGCCCTCGCGCAGGGTCGGGACCATCGACGGGCCCGCCACGTCGATCAGCCCGAACGGCACCACGCCGCCGCCCGCACCACCCTGCGGGTCCGCGCTCCGCGCCACGACTCCTCCTCCCGGACCGTCCGCACCCAGTCTGCCGTACGGACCGTCATCCGTTCGATGTCCGGATTACCCCGGTTCCGGGTCCGCCTTTCGCCCTAGGCCCACCGCCCGATCGCGAAACCCGGCGGACGGAAGGGTAATCTCGGGCGCGGGAAGACGATCTAAGGAAGGACTCCCATGTTCTCTCGTCTGTTTGCACCTCGCGCCACCGCTCACGCCCACTGCGACCTGCCCTGCGGCGTGTACGACCCGGCGCAGGCCAAGCTTGAGGCCGAGTCGGTCAAGGCCACCCAGGAGAAGTACCAGGCCAACGAGGACCCGCACTTCCGCGCCCGCGCCATCATCATCAAGGAGCAGCGCGCCGAGGCCGTCAAGCACCACATCTCGGTGCTGTGGAGCGACTACTTCAAGGCCCCGCACTTCGAGAAGTACCCCCAGCTGCACAAGCTGATCAACGACACCCTGAAGGCCGCCTCGGCCGCCAAGGCGTCCACCGACCCGGCCACCGGCCAGGCCCTGCTGGACCTGATCGCCGAGGTCGACAAGATCTTCTGGGAGACCAAGCAGGCCTGAGCCTGACGCGTCGCCACCCGGCCGCCCCCGTCCGCCCGTCGGACGGGGGCGGTCGTGCGTTCACGCCCGATCCATGCCCGGTAAGGGCTGCCTGGCCTGAGTGACTGTTATGCCGCCAGGGCGTCCGAGGGGGAAGTCCGGTGCGAATCCGGCGCTGACCCGCAACGGTGAGCACGGCCCCGGGAGCACCCCCCGCGTCCGCGCCAGCCCGATCGCCCTCGGCCACTGAACTCCCGACAACTCGCCGTGGACTGCGAGGGGAAGGCGCCCGGGCACGCCCCCGGCCGGCGCCCGCCCCGGCACACCCGCGGCCCGAGGCAAGGCGCGATCCTCTCGTGGACAGCAGTTCGCCTGCTCGCCGAATACCCACGCTCCCGCTCGCCGTCGGCCTCGCCGCCGCCCTGCTGCTCTCCCTGGTCTGCGGAGTCGCGTTCGGCTCCTCCGGGATCCAACTCCCCCGCGTCCTGCGGCTCCTGGGCGCCGGACTGACGGGCGGTCGGCTGGACGCGAGCGAGGCGGCCGGGTACGCCATCGTCTGGGAGATCCGACTGCCGCGCACCGTCCTGGCCGCCGTGGTCGGCGCCGGACTGGCCGCCACCGGCGTCGCCGTCCAGGCGCTGGTGCGCAACGCGCTCGCCGACCCCTTCGTCCTCGCCGGGACGCCCCACGAGGTGCTCCGACCCGCCCTGCTGGCCGAGGTGTTCGGCGTCCGGGCCACCCAGGTCCGGCATCCGGACACCGGCGCCCTCCAGCTGCTGTTCGACCGCCTCCCCTGAACCACTCGAAGACCGCTCCGATCCGGAAGAAGTGACATGCGCACCAAGGCCGTTGCCGCCGCCGCCCTGCTCACCCTGGGACTCACCGCCTGCGGCGCGCGGATCACCCCCACCGCGGCCCCCACCGCCTCCGCCCACTACCCGGTGACCGTGGACGACTGCGGGGAGCGGCTCACCTTCGCGCAGAAGCCCGCCCGGGTGGTGACCAACGACGTCAACATGGCCGAGCTGATGTTCTCCCTCGGCCTCGCCGACCGGATGGCCGGCTACGTCATGCCCGACGACAAGGGCCGGGTCGACAAGGCGGCCTGGAAGGACGGGTACCAGCAGACCACCTGGCTCTCCAAGAAGGTGCTCACCAAGGAGATCGCGCTGGACGCCAAGGCCGACCTGGTCTTCGCCGGCTGGCACTACGGCTTCGACGAGGGCAGCGGGGTCACCCCGCAGGCGTTCAAGGCCCTCGGCATCGACTCCTACGTGCTCAGCGAGTCCTGCCGCAGCGGCAAGGGCCCCGAGCGCGGGGTGATGGACCCGCTGGAGGCGCTCTACACCGACCTCGCCAACCTCGGCGAGATCTTCGACGTCAGGGACCGCGCCGACCGCCTGGTCTCCGACTTCAAGGCGAAGATCGCCGCCGTCCCGCAGCCCGAGCGCCGTCCGTCCGTCTTCCTGTACGACAGCGGGCAGGACAAGCCGTACACCGCCGGGAAGTTCGCCGCCGCCGACCAGATCATCGACAAGGCCGGCGGGGCCAACATCATGGGCGACCTCGCCGACACCTGGGTCACCGCGGGCTGGGAGAGCGTGGTGCGGCGCGACCCCGAGGTGATCGTGGTCATGGACTACGTCGACCTGGTCGAGAGCCCGCGCAACCCGGCCGCGATCAGCACCCTGGCCGACTACCTGCGCACCGTCCCGGCCCGCTGACCGGCCCGGGCAGCACCGCTTCCGACCGGGTCCGCCGGGCGTACGCTCAGAGGTACGAGCCGACGGACCCGACCGGAGGACCGAGATCATGACCACCATGGCGGCGCCGTCCGCCTTCGACACCCGGGCCCTGCGCGAGGGCATCGAGCGCTGCGACTCCGAGGCCCTGCTGGCCCTGTACGCCGAGGACGCCGAACTGCGCGTGGTCGACCGCAAGACCCAGCCCAGCCACCCCCTGGTGATGCACGGACTGGACGAGATCGGCGCCATGCTGAACGACGTCTACGGCCGCGAGATGACCCACAAGCTGGAACAGGTGGTGGTCCAGGGCGACCACGTCGCCTTCCTGGAGTCCTGCCGTTATCCCGACGGCGTGCGGGTGCTGATGTCCTCGATGGCCGACCTGCGGGACGGCCGGATCGTCGACCAGACCTCGATCCAGGCCTGGGACGAGACCGGACCCGAGCAGTAGGCTCGCGGCATGATCCGCGCCGCCGTCGTCACCGACGTCCCCGTCATCCTGACCATGATCCGCGAGCTCGCGGACTACGAGAAGGCCCCGCAGGAGGCGGTGGCCACCGAGGAACAACTGCGCGAGGCGCTGTTCGGCGCCAACCCGGCCCTGTTCGGCCTGATCGCCGAGGACGACACCACCGGCGAGCCGGTCGGCTTCGCGGTCTGGTTCCTCAACTTCTCGACCTGGCGCGGCACCCACGGGATCTACCTGGAGGACCTCTACGTCCGCCCGGAGGCCCGCGGCGGCGGCCACGGCAAGGCGCTCCTGCTGGAGCTCGCGCGGATCGCCGTCGAGCGCGGCTACGCGCGGGTGGAGTGGTCGGTGCTCGACTGGAACCAGCCCTCGATCGACTTCTACAAGTCGCTCGGCGCGGTGCCGATGGACGAGTGGACCGTCTACCGGCTCACCGGCGAGGCACTGACCGCCGCCGGCAGTCGTTGAGAGTTGTTGAGAAGTCGCTGAGAAGTCGCCGAACCGACCGGTGAGTACGGGCAAAGGCCCTGCCACCCAGCGTCGCAATGCCTTACCATGAGTAACTCTCGCACCGGGGCGCGGAGCACCAGCGGCGATGGCGGATCAGCGGTATCGGCGCCCCTCCGTGGGGTAGCAACAGCGGTAGTAACAGCGGTAGCAAGGCCCCCCAGCGGGGGGTACCAAGCAAGCACAGCGCGTCACCCAGGAGGCAAGGGTGTCCCAGATCGACAGCGATCTCGGAGTTCAGGACTTCGTGGAGGTCCGGCTGCCCGCGGCGGGGGCCTACCTCTCCGTGCTGCGGACGGCGACGGCCGGGCTCGCGGCCCGGTTGGACTTCACCCTCGACGAGATCGAGGACCTGCGGATCGCGGTGGACGAGGCCTGCGCCATCCTGCTCCAGCAGGCGGTCCCCGGCTCCGTGTTGTCCTGCGAGTTCCGCCTGGTCGGCGACTCGCTGAAGGTGACCGTCGCCGCTCCCACCACGGACGGCAAGGCGCCCGAACGGGACACCTTCGCGTGGACGGTGCTCTCCGCGCTGGCCGGCGAGGTCGACTCCTCGGTCGACGAGGACAACACCGTGTCGATCAGCCTGCACAAGAAGCGCGGCGGGTCCGTCGCCCACTAGCCGGGCACCGAGCAGCACCCTGCAAGGGCCGTCCGCCGCTCCCCCACCGGGGCCCGGCGGGCGGCTCCCGGTACCGCCCCCCACGCGGTACGACCAACGAGACGATGCCGGGGCCGACGGCCCCGGTGCTCCCGGAACGGAACGGGGGAATGGCCGTGAGTGATCTGGACCGTACCGGCCTCGCGACGGCGGGCCCTGCCGTACCGACCCAGGCGAGCGTTCCCGGCCTCGCCGCCAACGACGAAGCGCACCCGAAGGACGCCCACCGGATGAGCCACCCGACCGAGCCGACGTCTGAGCCGACGCCCGCCTCCACGCCTCCGCCGGACCAGGCGGACGGGGCCGCGGAGTTGCACGGCGCCGTGCCCGCCCAGGGCGGCTCGCACCGCACCGGCGCCCCGGACCGGGAGGCCGCCCGCGCGCTGTTCGTCCGGCTGTCCGCACTGCCCGAGGGCTCCCCGGAGCGCGTCGAGCTGCGCAACCAGCTGGTGCGGATGCACATCCCGCTGGTCGAGCACCTGGCCCGGCGCTTCCGCAACCGGGGCGAGCCGCTGGACGACCTGACCCAGGTCGCCACCATCGGGCTGATCAAGTCGGTGGACCGCTTCGACCACGAGCGCGGGGTCGAGTTCTCCACCTACGCGACGCCGACCATCGTCGGCGAGATCAAGCGGCACTTCCGCGACAAGGGGTGGGCGGTGCGCGTCCCGCGCCGCCTGCAGGAGCTGCGGCTGTCGCTCACCACGGCGACCAGCGAGCTCTCCCAGCGGCACGGCCGCTCCCCCACGGTGCACGAGCTGGCCGAGCACCTGGGGATCTCCGAGGAGGACGTCCTGGAGGGCCTGGAGTCCGCCAACGCGTACTCCACGCTGTCCCTGGACGTGCCGGACAGCGACGACGAGTCGCCGGCCGTCGCGGACACCCTGGGCGCCACCGACGAGGCGCTGGAGGGCGTCGAGTACCGCGAGTCCCTCAAGCCGCTGCTGGCCCAACTGCCGCCCCGCGAGCAGAAGATCCTGGTGCTGCGGTTCTTCCGGAACATGACCCAGTCGCAGATCGCCGCCGAGGTGGGGATCTCCCAGATGCACGTGTCCCGGCTGCTGGCGCGGACCTTGGCCCAGCTGCGGGAGAAGCTCCTGGTGGAGGAGTAGGACTGACGGCCGCTCAGCTCCTTCGAGCGGCCGCTCAGCGGGCTTGAGGACCTCGGCGGTCCTGTGTGCTCAGCCCTCGTGCTGGGTGTACAGGGCCGCCGTCGACTTCGGGTTGAGCAGCGAGCCGATGCCCACCAGGCCGAGCAGTCCGACCACCGCGCCGACCGCGATCATCGCGCCGCCGCTCTGGATCATGTAGTACGCGACCGGCAGGCAGATCGAGTTGGTCAGCACGGCCGGGCTGCGGCCCCAGCGGCGCTCCTTGAGCAGCGCGCGGGCGGCCAGCATCGGCAGCACGCCGAGCAGCACGATGACCAGGCCGCCGAACTCGTTCAGGGCCAGCTGCTTGGCCTGGCCGGACAGCGCGGACACCATGTCCGAGACGCCGACGACGGCCAGCGCGGCGCCCTCCAGGGCGGTGATGGCGGCGCCCAGGGTGAGCGAAACCGGGCGAGCGGGTGCGGGTGCGGGGGTTTCTGCGGTCACTCCAGCAGGGTAGCCGCCGGTTGGTCCGTACCGCCCCGTAGGCTTTCCCCATGCGCGCTCTCCTGGTCGTGAACCACAAGGCCACCACCACCAGTGGCCGGACCAGAGACGTGCTGATCCACGCCCTGCGCAGCGACCTCAAGCTGGAGGTCGCCGAGACGCAGTACCGGGGCCACGCGCGCGACCTGGCCCGGGAGGCGGCGCAGGACGGCACGGTCGACCTGGTGGTGGCGCTGGGCGGTGACGGCACCGTCAACGAGGTGGTGAACGGGCTGCTGGCGCAGGGCCCGGGCGAGAAGGTCCCGCGACTGGCCGTGGTGCCGGGCGGTTCGACCAATGTCTTCGCCCGCGCGCTGGGCCTGCCCAACGACCCGGTGGAGGCCACCGGCGCCCTGCTGAACGCGCTGGAGCAGGGGCAGGAGCGGCCGATCGGGCTGGGCAAGGCGATGACCGACGGCATGCCGGACCGCTGGTTCACGTTCACCGCCGGCCTCGGCTTCGACGCCGGGGTGGTCGGCCGGGTCGAGGAGCAGCGCCGGGCCGGGCGCAAGTCCACCCACTCCCTCTACGTGGGGCAGGCGATCCGGCACTACTTCACCCAGCGTGAGCAGCGCCGCAGAGGCCCGGTGACCCTGGAACTGCCGGGCCACGAGGCCGTGCCGGGCCTGGTCCTGGCGATAGTGAGCAACACCTCGCCATGGACCTTCCTCGGCAACCGTCCGGTCTACCCCTCGCCGCTCGCCTCCTTCGACACGGATCTGGACGTCTTCGGAATCACCGTGATGACGGCGTTCGGTACGGCTCGAACGATCCGTCAGATCCTGCGGTCGTACGCGCCTTCGAGCGACGGCGCCCCGGCGGCCGGCCCGTCCGGAAAACACGTCGTCTCCTACCACGACGTCAGACACTTCACCTTGGTTTCCCAGGAACCCGTCCCGTTCCAGGTGGACGGGGACCATCTTGGAGACCGGAGTCGCGTCAGTTTCACAGGCGTACGGCGGGCACTGCGTGTGATTGTGTGACCGGAAGCGGGGTTCGCCCTTCTTCTCGAACGCACAAGCCCCCTTCACTCCATAGAAGTACTGGCTGTGAGCTAGGCGACACCGAAGAATCAAAAATTCCTCCCCGAAGGGGGTTGTATCCGAGCCCGAGGTTTGCGAACCTCTACATGGCGATCGGGACGCATCGCAGCGACGGCGACTCCGGAACCACAGGAGCACCGACCGCGGAGTGTCCCTCGAATCGCCGAATCCCCCAAGCACAGACCACCCGGGCCCGGCGGGCCTTTGGTCTCTTTTGCTGTTGTGGGATTCGTGAAAGCGTTCACATTCACAAGCCATTCGATTATGCCGATCGGGCCACCCCCCGCGGCAGGAGGAGTTGGACGACCATGGACTGGCGCCACCGCGCTGTCTGCCGCGAAGAGGACCCGGAGCTGTTCTTCCCGATCGGGAACACCGGTCCTGCTCTGCTGCAGATCGAGGAAGCCAAGGCCGTGTGCCGCCGCTGCCCGGTGATGGAGCAGTGCCTCCAGTGGGCTCTCGAGACCGGCCAGGACGCCGGCGTCTGGGGCGGTATGAGCGAGGACGAGCGCCGCGCGATGAAGCGTCGTGCCGCCCGCAACCGCGCCCGCACCGCCTGATCAGCCGCGTCTGATCACACGCCGTAGCACCAGCAGTAACCGCCGTACCGATCAACACATGATCAAAGGCTTCCCTGCACCTCCTGGTGAAGCCTTCCGCACAAAGGGCCTTGCCCGGCGAGGTCCTGCGACACCGGACCGTCCAGCCACTTGATACTGTTCACTGAGAGCAATATTGTGGAGCTGAGGCGCTCACCGTGTGCAACGCACCGGCGAGGTGTCGCACCACCCAGAGCCCCCGTTCCGGCCGACTCCCCCCGACGGCCGGAACGGGTTGAGAGGCCCTGTCGACCCACCCCCCCCGGTCGACAGGGCCTCGTTTCTGTTTCCGCGCCCGTCGCGTAAGGGCTTGCGGAGTGCGCACCCGGCGCTTCCGCCGAACGCACGCCCCGGCCGAGCGCCCCGATGCGACGAATTCCCGGCAGGCCTCGGCGCAGATTCCCGGCGGGCCTCAGCGGACCGGGATCTCCAGGATCACCTTGGTGCCGCCGTTCGGGCCGGCCACCATGTCGAAGGTGCCGCCGAGCTCGCCGGTGGCCAACGTCCGGACGATCTGCAGCCCGAGGTTGCCGGCCGTCTTCGGGTCGAAGCCCTCCGGCATGCCGCGGCCGTCGTCCTGCACCGTGATCAGCAGGTACTCCTCCGGCCGGGCGCCGCCGTTCCAGCTGTCCGACCAGCCCATGCCGGTCGCCGGCGCCCGTCCGCGCAGCGCGCTCACCTCCAGGTTCCCGGAGGCCGTCGGGCCGAAGGCGTGCTCCAGCGCGTTCTGCAGCAGCTCGGTCAGCACCATCGACAGCGGGGTGGCCACCTCGGCGGAGAGGATGCCGAAGCTGCCGGTGCGCCGGGTCGCGACCCGGCCGTCCTGGGACAGCTCCATCACCATCGCCAGCACCCGGTCGGCGATCTCGTCGAAGGCCACCTGCTCGTCCAGCGCCTGGGAGAGCGTCTCGTGCACGATCGCGATCGAGCCGACCCGGCGCACCGCCTCGTCCAGCGCGGCCCGGCCGGACTCCGACTCCATCCGGCGGGACTGCAGCCTCAGCAGCGCGGCGACGGTCTGCAGGTTGTTCTTCACCCGGTGGTGGATCTCCCGGATGGTGGCGTCCTTGGTCATCAACTCGCGGTCACGGCGGCGCAGCTCGGTGACGTCCCGGCAGAGCACCAGCGAACCGGTCAGGGTGCCCTTGGGCTTGAGCGGGATCGCGCGCAGGGTCACCACTCCCCCCTGCGCCTCCACCTCGGTCTGCCGCGGCGCCCAGCCGCTGGCCAGCTTCACCAGCGCCTCGTGGACGGCCGAGCGGGACGGCGGGGCGAGGTCGGCGGTGGCCCGGCCGAGGTGGCTGCCGACCAGGTCGGTGGTGAGGCCGAGCCGGTGGTACGCGGAGAGGGCGTTGGGGCTGGCGTAGGTGACGACACCGTCCGCGTCCAGCCGGATCAGTCCGTCGCCGACCCGGGGCGCGGCGTCCATGTCGGCCTGCTCGACGCCGGGGAACGGGAAGCTGCCGGCGGCGATCATCTGAGCCAGGTCGGAGGCGCTCTGCAGGTAGGTGAGCTCCAGCCGGCTGGGGGTGCGGACGGTCAGCAGGTTGGTGTTGCGGGCGATCACCCCGAGCACCTTGCCCTCGCGCCGGACCGGGATGGACTCGACCCGGACCGGGACCTCCTCGCGCCACTCCGGGTCGCCCTCGCGCACGATCCGCCCCTCGTCGAAGGCGGCGTCCAGCAGCGGGCGGCGCCCGCGCGGGACGAGGTGGCCGACCATGTCGTCCTGGTAGGAGGTGGGTCCGGTGTTGGGCCGCATCTGCGCCACCGAGACGTACCGGATGCCGTCCCAGGTGGGGATCCACAGCACCAGGTCGGCGAAGGAGAGGTCGGAGAGCAGCTGCCACTCCGAGACCAGCATGTGGAGCCATTCCACGTCGGCCCCGGTGAGGGTGGTGTGGCGGCGGACGAGTTCGTTCAGCGAGGGCACATGGCGAGCGTAGCGCCGCCGGTCGGGGCCGGGCGCGGCGGACCGTGCGGTGGCCGTCGCCGACTGTCCGGAGTTGTTTAGACCAATTCCCCGGTCGCCCTGGACAACCCGGATTGGTCTAGTCCACAATGAAAGGGCACCAAGGAGAGACCCGCCACGCAACTGCCCTGACCGCGCGCGGCCTTCTCCTCGGTCGGACACCACCGAGTGAGGACCCCGCACAGTCCTCGGTCGACTCCGGTGCCCGACGACAGCTCCGGGCTGCGGTGCCGCGCGGGTTGAGGGTCCCGTGTCGGCGCCGTGGCCCGTAGTGCTTTCCGGGCACTTCACCGTCAGCGACGGACCGTCGGGGCTCCCCCATCGAAACCATGTTCCGCCGCTCAGAGAACCGCCCCCTGTCCACAGCCTGTGGACAGGGGGCGGTTCCCGCCCCGAGCCGCCCCACGGAGGCGAGCGGGCGAATAGCAGCCCCGAGCCGAAGGGGCGCGCCGGTGCCGAAAGGGAGAAGAGCCAAGCCGCCGACGAAGGAGGTGGCGCAGTGCCCGCC
>NZ_JBHVVI010000119.1:0-26542 GCF_042883685.1 Kitasatospora sp. NPDC058190 | reverse complement strand
GCCCACCCCCAACACCCCCCCCCCCCCCCCCCCCAGCCTAACGTCTGTCCTCGACCCCCGCCAGGTCACGGCGCGCATGCGGCCTCAGGCTTCGACCCGGCGGTGCCGGGGGCCGTCCGCGGGCGCGGCCGGCTGCTCCTGCAGGGCGCGGCCGGCGCCGACCGGCGGGAAGGACTCGCCGTGCGAGAGGTCCGGCAGCCAGGCCAGCCAGCGCGGCAGGTACCAGTTGCGCTCGCCGAGCAGGCTCATCACCGAGGGCAGCAGCACCGCGCGGATCACCGTGGCGTCGATCAGCACCGCGACCGCCAGGCCCACGCCCATCTGCTTCATCGCCTGCATGGACAGGGTGCCGAAGACCGCGAACACCGCCACCATGATCACCGCGGCGCTGGTCACCACCCCGGCCGTGGAGCGGATGCCGTGGGCGATCGCGGCCCGGGTCGGCAGGCCGCGGTCACGGCCCTCCTTGATCCGGGAGACCACGAAGACGTGGTAGTCCATCGAGAGCCCGAAGAGGATCACGAAGAGGAACAGCGGCACCCAGGACTCCACCGCGCCGACCCCGGCGGTGCCCAGCAGCGAGGCGCCCACGCCGTGCTGGAAGACCAGGGTCAGCACACCGTACGCGGCGCCCACCGAGAGCAGGTTGAGCACCACGGCGGTGAGGGCGACGGCCAGCGAGCGGAAGGAGGTGAGCATCAGCAGGAAGGCGAAGGCGACCACGAAGCCGAAGACCAGCGGCATCGAGCCGGTCATCTTGGCGTTGAAGTCGTAGGAGCCGGCGGTGCGGCCGGTGACCGGGGCCTCGGTGCCGGGCACCTTGAGGACGGTCGCGGGCACCAGGTCCTCGCGCAGGGTCTTCAGCGCGGCGTTGCTGACGGCGTCGTTGCCGGTGCCGTCCAGGGGGATGTCGACGGTGGCGATGTTCTTGTCGGCGTGCACCGTGACCTCGACCGGGCCGTGCATCCGTCCGCTGGCCAGGGCCCGGTTCCGCAGGTCGGCGATCGCGGCCGTCATCGCGGGGGAGGAGATGTCGGCGGCCTTGATCACCACGGTGGCGGGGGCGGGGCTGCCGGGGAAGGCGGCCTCGATCTTCTGCGAGGCGGCGACCAGCTCGTTGCCCGCGGGCAGCTGCTGCTGGAAGGTCAGATTGGCGGTGTGCATGGTGAGCAGCGGCGCGGCCAGGCCCAGCAGCACGGCTCCGGCGAGCACGGTGGAGGCCAGCGGGCGGCCCAGCACCGGGGTGAGCACCGCGTTCCAGAACCGCCCGCCGGTGCGGACGGCGTCGGGGCGGCGGAGCCTGGCGAGGAGGGGCACCCGGCCCTTCTCGACCCGGTCGCCGAGCATGGACAGCAGCGCCGGCAGCACGGTGAGCGAGCCGAGCACGGCGGTGATCACGACCACGATGGTGGCGTAGGCCATCGCCCGGAAGTCGGCGATCCCGGTGAGGAACATGCCGGCCATGGCGACCACCACGGTGACGCCGGAGACCAGGACGGCCCGGCCGCTGGTGGCGGCGGCGACGGTCAGCGCGGTGGCCGCGTCGCGTCCGGCGGCCCGCTCCTCGCGCTCGCGGCGGAGGTAGAAGAGGCAGTAGTCGACGCCGACGGCGAGTCCGACGAGCAGCATCACCGAGCTGGCGTCGTTGCTGGTGTGCAGCAGGCCGCTGCTGAGCGCGACCAGCCCGCCGGCCGCGACGAAGGCGGTCAGCGCGAGGACCACCGGCAGCACGGCGGCGACCAGCGCGCCGAAGGCGATCAGCAGGATGCCGAGTGCCAGCGGTACGGCCGTCCACTCGGCGCGGGAGAAGTCGTTCTTGAACTGGTCCTGGATCCACTTGCCGGAGCTGGCGTCGCCCAGTTCGACCACGGTGAGGTCCGGGTGCTGCCGCTGCACCCCGGCGACCGCGTCCATGACGGACTGGACGTCGTTGACCGCCTGCTCCTGGTCGCCTTTGAGGGTGAGCAGGACGAGCACGGAGTGGCCGTCCCGGGAGACCGCCTTGGTGTCGTACGGGGAGCGGACCTCGGCGGCCTTGCCGGTGCCGTCGACGGCGGTGACCACCTGGGAGACGACGGCCTTGAAGTCCGGGTCGTCGGCGCCGCGGGTGGCGCTCTGGACCAGGACGGTCTCGCCGGCGGGGCTCTTCAGTCCGGCCTGGTCGAGGATCTTCGCGGCGCGGGAGACCTGGCCGGGCATCGACTCGGACTCGGTCACCTCGGTGCTGCCGTGCATGCCACCGAGCACGGCGGCCAGGACGACGAAGAGCAGCCAGCCGAAGACGGCGGTCTTTCTGTGTCGGGCGCTCCAGGCGCCCATCGCGGCAGCAGTGCCGATTCTGGTCTTCACGGGATCCCCCTGGGAGAGCGGCGGTCGACGCCGAGGTGAGCGGCGGCGGCCCGATCGCCTCGACCGCCGGAGAAGGTGCCCGCCGGATACCGCTCCGGCGTCGCAACTGACAGTAGGGAAGCGGTGGTTGGGCGGTAATCCGGCTGGCGGGTGAGTGCGCCCTGGGGCCCGCCTCGGGGGCGGGGTGGGGTTTTCCCTACCCCCGCGACCCTGACGCCTCCTCCTCGGAGGTAGGGGGTGGGCTCCACCCTGAGGGGGAGATGTCTCCACCCGGAGCACGAGGTCAACCGGGGTGAGGTCGGGAGAGACTGGGTCGGGGCCGGTTCGGGGCGGCCCCGTACGGGGGTTGGATCACGGGGGCTCCTTGCCGGGCGGCAAGCACGTACTCGTAGGATGACGCCCAGTCCCACTTACCTGCCGACCGGCAAGCGAAGCGCCTCGCGCGCTCGCGGCACCGGTCCTGCCGTCGCCCAGCGTCCCGTCCCCCAAGGGCTGCGGTGAACCATGCCCAGGAGGCATTCGAGCATGTTCCACCGACTAGGACACGTTGTCGTCCGTCGAGCCTGGTGGGTGATCGGTGCGTGGCTGATCGCCGCGGTCGCGATCATCGGGTCCGCTCCCACACTCACCGCCAACACCGACGAGTCGTCCTTCCTGCCGAAGCACTACGAGTCCATCCAGGCGATGGACCTGCAGCAGAAGGCCTTCCCGTCCGACAAGTCGCCCTCCGCGCTGCTGCTCTTCGAGCGCACCGACGGCGGTCAGCTGGACGCGAACGACCAGGCCGCCATGGACAAGGTCACCCAGGGCCTGGCCGACAAGAAGATCCCGCTGGTCGAGCAGGTCCTCCCGGTCTCCGAGAAGACGGGCTCGTACTCCAAGGACCACAAGTACGCGATGGCGCTGGTCGCCATCGACAAGACCAAGATGCAGTCGGACGAGTACACCGACGCGGCCAAGAAGCTGCGTGACGACGGCAAGGAGCTCGCCGCCGGCACCAACCTGAAGTACCAGGTCGGCGGTCCGGCCGCGACCGCGCTGGACCAGAAGGACTCCAGCAAGACGGCCGGCATGCTGATCGGCCTCGGCACCGTCGTGATCATCCTGCTCACGCTCGGGATCATCTTCCGCAGCCCGATCATCGCGCTGCTGCCGGTGATCTCGGTGGTCATCTACTCGCTGGTCGCCACCGGTCTGATCGGCTTCGCGAGCGACTGGTTCGGCCTCAAGGCCGACAGCTCGATGTCGCAGATCCTGACCGTCGTGCTCTACGGCGTCGGCACCGACTACTTCCTGTTCCTGATGTTCCGTTACCGCGAGCGGCTGCGGGCCGGGGACAACCGCAAGGAGGCCGTGGCCAACGCGGTCGGCCGGGTCGGCGAGGCCATCACCTCCGCCGCCGGCGCCGTCGTGGTCGCCTTCGCCGTGCTCGTGCTGTCCAGCCTCGGCATGTTCAAGGCGCTCGGCCCGGCGCTGGCCATCGCCGTCGCCGTCACCGCGATCGCCTCGGTCACCCTGGTGCCCGCGATCCTGTGCCTGATCCCCGAGAAGGTCCTGTTCTGGCCCTCCAAGGCCTGGCAGCGCGAGCCCTCGAACGCCCGCTTCGCCGCCATCGGCCGCGGCGTGGGCCGCCGCCCGGCCGTCGCCGCCCTGGTCTCCGGCCTGGTGATGGTCGGCCTCGCGCTCGCCGCCCTCGGCTACAAGGGCACCTTCGACATGGCCGGCAGCTCCATGCCGAAGGACAAGGAGTCGATGGTCGTCCAGGACACGATGATCAAGGCCTACTCGGCCGGCGCCGCCGACCCCACCCACGTCCTCGTCACCAGCGAGAACGGCAACAAGATCGACCTGGCCGCCCTCCAGGGCTACGTGAACGACCTCGGCAAGGTCGACGGTGTGGCCGGCGCCGCCATGCCGAACCCGGAGCGCGGCATCAGCAAGGACGGTCTCACCGTCGACGTCACCGTCGTCCTGAAGGACGAGGCGTCCAGCAACAAGGCCATCGACACCGTCGGCGAGGTCCGCAAGGTCGCCCACAGCGAGGCGCCCGCCGGCACCAAGGCCTACGTCTCCGGCACCTCCTCCGTGTACAAGGACATCAACACGGCGATGGTCCACGACTACAGCCTGGTCTTCCCGATCGCCGCGGTGCTGATCATGATCATCCTCGGCCTGCTGCTGCGCAGCGTGGTCGCCCCGTGGTACCTGATGGCCTCGGTCGGCCTCGGCTTCGGCGCCACCCTCGGTGCCACCACCCTGGTGTTCCAGAACATCAAGGGCGAGGCCGGTCTGATGTTCATGCTGCCGATCCTGATCTACCTGTTCGTGGTCGCGCTCGGCACCGACTACAACATCCTGATGATCGCCCGACTGCGCGAGGAGGCCCGCGAGGGCCGCGACCCCCGCGAGGCGGCCAGCCAGGCGATCCGCCACGGCGGCCCGACGGTGGCCGCGGCCGGCTTCATCCTGGCCGCGACCTTCGGCACCATGCTGCTGGCCGGCAACACGATGATGAGCGAGATGGGCTTCTCGATCGCCATCGGCATCATCATCGCGGCCTTCGTGATGGCGATGTTCTTCACACCGGCGCTCACCGCCCTGCTCGGCCACCGCGCCTGGTGGCCCGGCCACGGTGACGCCAAGGGGCACGGCCACGGCGAGGGCCCGGCCCCGCTGTCCGACGCCCACGGCGTGCCGGAGCCGGCCGGCCGGCACTGAACCGAGCGCTCGGTCACGGCCTGATCACGGGCTGAACCACAGGCGGTGCCCCGCTTAGGCGGGGCGCCGCTCCCCGCTTTCCCGGGACGGCAAACGTGATCTTCCGGGCAGAAAACTCCCCGGTCAATCGGGGTGCGGCCGTGCTACAGTCGAAGCAGTTGCAGTTTTGGTTCCCATGAACGCTTGTGTGCGCCTGCTGGTCCCAACCAACAGGCGCATTTGTTTTGTCCGGTGTTTCAGTCTCCGGATGGGGATCGCGGCTACTTGGGGATTCACGAGGTGTGAATCCCTGATGCCCCAATATGAGGAGACGGTTATGGCTACCGGCACCGTGAAGTGGTTCAACAGCGAAAAGGGCTTCGGCTTCATCGAGCAGGACGGCGGCGGCCCGGACGTGTTCGCCCACTACTCGAACATCCAGGCCCAGGGCTTCCGTGAGCTCGTCGAGGGTCAGCGCGTCGAGTTCGACGTCACCCAGGGCCAGAAGGGCCCGCAGGGCGAGAACATCCAGATCATCGGCTGACGTCAGCCACCACGCTGACGCGCGATCATCTGATCTCGTGAAGCGGGGGCCCGCACCGCTCGACGGTGCGGGCCCTCGTTCATGCCGCCGAACGGCCGGGGCGGCGCACTCCATTCCGACGGCCGACCAGCCCGCGACCGCGGACTGCCGACCGACGGACGGAGACTCCGTGACCACCCCTGCCCGCCCGCCCCGCGACCGCGGCGCCCGCGACAACGACCAGCACCGCCCGGCCGACCAGGGCCGCCGCACCGACCGCCCGCGCCGCGGCGGGGAGAGCGCCGAGCGCCCCCGCAAGCCGCGCAGCCGCGCCGGCGCCCCCAAGACCGGCACTCCCAAGGCCGGCCGCACCACCGCCGCCGAGCCCGTCGACTTCACCGTCGTCGAGGGCACCCCGGCCCGGCCCCCGGCGGCCACCTTCGCCGAACTCGACCTGCCCAAGGCGATCCTCAGCGCCCTCACCCGCGAAGGCGTCACCGAGCCGTTCCCGATCCAGGGCGCCACCCTGCCCGACTCGATCGCCGGCCGCGACGTCCTCGGCCGCGGCCGCACCGGCTCCGGCAAGACCCTCGCCTTCGGCCTGCCGCTGCTCGCCCGCACCGCCGGCCGCCGCGCCGACGCCCGGCACCCGCTGGCGCTCGTCCTGGTGCCCACCCGCGAGCTCGCCCAGCAGGTCACCGAGGCGCTCACCCCCTACGCCACCGCCGTCAACCTGCGGATCACCACCGTCGTCGGCGGCATGGGGATCAGCCGGCAGGCCAACGCGGTGCGCCGCGGCACCGAGGTCCTGGTCGCCACCCCCGGCCGACTGGACGACCTGATCGGGCGCGGCGACGTCAGCCTCTCCGACGTCGCGATCACCGTCCTCGACGAGGCCGACCAGATGGCCGACATGGGCTTCCTGCCGCAGGTCAGCAAGCTGCTGGAGCAGGTCGCCGAGAACGGGCAGCGGATGCTCTTCTCCGCCACCCTGGACCGCAACGTCGACCGGCTGGTCAAGCGCTTCCTGAACGACCCGGTCACCCACTCGGTCGACCCCTCGGCCGGCGCGGTCACCACCATGGACCACCACGTCCTGCAGCTCGACCCCGCCGACAAGGCCTCCACCACCGCCCACATCGCCTCCCGCGACGGGCGCGTGATCATGTTCGTGCACACCAAGCACGGCGCCGACCGGCTCGCCAAGCAGCTGCGCGCCACCGGCGTCCAGGCCGCCGCCCTGCACGGCGGCAAGTCCCAGCCGCAGCGCAACCGGGTCCTCGACCAGTTCCGCGACGGCGACGTCACCGCGCTGATCGCCACCAACGTCGCCGCCCGCGGCATCCACATCGACGGCCTCGACCTGGTCGTCAACGTCGACCCGCCGATCGACCACAAGGACTACCTGCACCGCGGCGGCCGCACCGCCCGGGCCGGCGAGTCCGGCACCGTCGTCACCCTGGTGCTGCCCGAGCAGCGCCGCGAGGTCAACCGGCTGATGACGGTCGCCGGGATCCGCCCCACCGTCACCAAGGTCCGCCCCGGCGACGCCGACCTGGCCCGGATCACCGGTGCCCGCACGCCCAGTGGCGTCCCGGTCGCCGTGCTCGTCCCCGCCGCCGCGGCCGCCCCGGCCGTCGAGAAGCCCGCCGACGGCAAGGCCGCCACCCCGCGCCGCCGCCCCGCCAAGCGCTCCGGGCTTCCCGCCGACGTCGACATGAACGGCAACCCCCGCCGCCCGCGCCCCAAGCAGCGCTTCGGCGCGGCCGGCCAGGGCGAGCGGCCCCAGGCCGCCGGCTTCATCGGACGCTCCTCGGGCCGCGCCAAGCCCGGCACCGGCTCCAAGTCCGGCTCCAACTACGGGACCGGGCGCCAGCGGCGCAAGGCCGACTGACGGCTGCGGGACGAGAACGACAGACGGTTGCGGGGCCCCTCAGGTGAGGGGCCCCGGCCGTTTTCCGGGCCCGGCGCCGTCAGGCCGTCCGCCGTCCGCCGTCAGGCCGTCGAGGCGGGCTCGGCACTCGCGACGGGCGCCAGCCGGCGCAACCGCTCCGCCGTCTCCGCGTCACGCGGCGCCATCACGATCAACTGCAGCCCCTCCGCGGCCAGCAGCACGTGCTGGTCGATCCGCAGCTCGCCCAACTCCTCGTGGCGCACCACCTTCTCCGCACCCGAACGCTCCGCGACCTGGTGCTCGTCCAGCCAGCGGTCCGCCTCCGGATGCTCGCCGCGCACATGCTGGATCATCCGGCCCAGCCGGCGGCCCACCGCCGTCGCCTCCCCGCCCCGCTCCGCGTACGCCGAGCGCAACTGCGCCAGGAAACGGCGGGCGTGCTCCTCCCAGTGCTCCACCCGGCGCCGGTGCACCGCGTTGCCGAACACCACCCACGCCAGGTTGCACTCCTGCGGCGGCCGCCCGGACAACCCGAACAGCGCGTCCGCACCCGGATTCCAGGCCCGCACGTCCCAGTTGGCGTCCATCACCCAGGCCGGCGACGGCCACTGGGCGTGCATCAGCCGCAGCAGCGCCACCGGGACCTCGGCGGCCGCCGTCACCTCGCCGTCCAGCGGATGACTGCTCGCCAGCCGGAACAGGTACGCCGTCTCCGCCCGGTCCAGCCGCAGCGTCCGCGCCAGACTCGCCAGCACCTCCGGCGACGGGTGGATGTCCCGCCCCTGCTCCAGCCACGTGTACCAGGTCACCCCCACCCCGGCCAGCAGTGCCAACTCCTCCCGCCGCAGCCCCGGCGTGCGCCGCCGGACCCCCGGCGCCAGCCCCACGTCCTGCGGCGTCAGCCGGGCCCGCCGGGTACGCAGGAAGCTCGACAGCTCCGCGCGACGCTCCTCCACCTCGTTCATGTCCCCCGTCCTTCCTGGTGGTCGAACTACCAGTATCCCCACGCACTGCTGCGCCCCCGGCGCCCGAGCGAAGCTTGATCACGACAACGCACCGCATGCGCAAGGGACTCGTGATGAACCGCCAGAACCGTACTGTCCGCCGGGCGTTGGTCGCCCTCGCGGCCGCCACCCTGCTCGGCACCGCCGGCACGCTGCCCGCCGCCGCGGCCGCCCACCGTCCGGCCCCGGCCGTGATCGCAGGCCACGCGCCCACCCTGGTGCCCGAGACCGCCGTCTGGGACGCGGCCCACCACCGCTTCCTGGTCGGCTCGCTGCGCCACGGCACCGTCTCCGCCGTCGCCGTCGACGGCAGCGTCCGCACCCTGATCGACGACCCCGACACCCTGATAGAGATCGCCGGCCTGCGGATCGACCAGGCCCACCGCCGCATCCTGGTCACCAACCTCGACAACGGCATCGGCGAACGCACCAGCCCCGCCACCCTCGGCCGCGTCGCCGGCATCGCCGCCTACGACCTGGACACCGGCCGCCGCCTCTTCTACACCGACCTCGCCGCCGTCGCCGCCGACGGCGGCGCCCACCTGGCCAACGACATCGCCGTCGACCCCGCCGGCACCGCCTACGTCACCGACTCCTTCGCCCCGTACGTCTACCAGGTCGACCCCGACGGCACCGGCTCCGTCCTGCTGCGCGACGACCGCCTCACCGCCCCCGCCGGCTCCTACGGCCTCAACGGCATCGCCTACCAGGGCGGCCGGCTCATCCTCGGGAAGTGGGACGACGGCACCCTGTGGCAGGTCCCGCTGGGGGACCCGGCCGCCCTGCGCCGCGTCGAGGTCGCCGACGGCGGGGCCCTGCTGCACCTCGACGGCATCTTCGCCCGCCCGGACGGCACCCTCGCCGGTGTCACCAACCTCTTCTACGGCGCCGGCCGCGACGCCGAGGTGGAGCTGCGCTCCGACGACCACTGGCGCACCGCCCGCCTCACCGCCGTCCACCCCTCCACCGACCCCACCCCCACCGCCGTCACCACCGGCCCCGCCGGCGCCCTCTACCAGCTCTCCGGAGGCCTCACCGAAGCCAACGCCGGCCACCCGACGGACACCTTCGTTCTGCGGCGGGTGCGACCGGCCTGAAGCCACTCCGTCGGTCGATGTTGGTGAGATACGATGCTATGTACATCACCAACATCGATCGGAGGTGCCGGGTGTCCGTGACGCAGATCGACATCGACGAAGAGGCGCTGGAGCGCGCGATGGCCCTTGCCGGAGTGCGAACCAAGAAGGATGCCGTCAACCTCGCGCTGCGCTTCTACGCGGAACAGCAGGAACGCGCGGCTCGCATCAGCAGGCATTTCGAGCGTGCCCGGGGCTGGGGAGCGGTTGAGCACGCCGAGCGGCTGCACCTGGCCGAGAAGGATGCTCGGTGATCTATCTCCTCGACACCTCCGCCCTGGTTCGAGTGCTGCGCGAGCCGAAGCTCCAGAACGCCTGGTACGACGCGATCGACGCAGGGTCGATCGCGTCGTGCTACCCGCAGCGCGCCGAGTTCCTCTACAGCGCGCGGGACGGCCGGGAGTACGACGAGATCTCCGAGATGTTCGCCGAGCTCTACCCGGATGTCTCGGTGCCGAAGAATGCAGGACGCTGGATCGACACGGTGCAACGGCGGATGGCACTCGCCGGACAGCACCGCGGTGCTTCGGCGGTCGACCTCGTGATCGCGGCGACGGCTGCCCACCACGGACTCACGGTCCTCCACGACGATGCGGACTATCGCACTGTGGCGCGTTACGCCGCCGACCTCAGCGAGCACAGCATCATGGACTGCGGGTGAATTGACCCGAGGCTCAGGCCGTGAGCGCCGGGACGGCCACCGCCGCCCGGCGGGCCTCGTCGTAGCGCTCCAGCAGCAGGGCGGCCAGCTCCGGGGCGGGGCCGAGGGTGTCGGCCACGGTGTCCGCCCCGCTCGCGGCCTCCGCGATGCGGTCGGGCAGCAGGCCCGGGGCCACCAGGTAGGGGGCGACCGCGGTATGCGCGGCACCGGCGGCGCGCAGAGCGGCGAGGGCGTCGGGGACGCGCGGGCCGGAGGCCGAGGCGTAGGCGACCTCGACGGCGGCCCAGCCGCGGGTGCGGCGCCACTCGGCGGCGACGGCGCGGGTGGCGGCGTCGGCGGCCGGGTCGGAGGAGCCCGCGGCGGCCAGCACCACGCCCGTACGGGCGCGGACCACGGCCGAGTGGACGTCGAGCCCGGCCTCGGCGAGGCGGCGGTCCAGGGCGGTCAGCAGCAGGGGCGAGGGGCCCAGCACGTCGGCCACCGGCAGCGCGGCGCCGGCGGCCCGCAGGGCGGCGGGGATGTCGTGCTTGGCGTGGAAGGCCCGGTTGAGCAGCAGCGGGACGGCCACCGCGCCGTCGAGCCGGCCGACGACCTGGGGGATCCGCGGGGCGCAGTGGTCCAGGTAGGCGGTGGCGACCTCCAGGCCGGGCCGCTGCGCCCGCACCTGCCGTACCAGGGCGGCGACGGTCGCGGCGTGGCGCGGGTCGCGGCTGCCGTGGGCGATGAGGAGCAGGGCGGGCATCAGCGGGGCCTCACTTGGCGGCGGCCAGCAGGCCGCGGTTGCGCAGCACCCGGCGCTCGATCGGGGTGAACACCAGCAGCTCGATGGCGATGCCGACGAACAGGATGAGGATGATGCCGAGCAGGACGCCGGACATGTCGGAGAACTCGCGCTGGTCCTCCAGGAACCGGCCGAGGCCCCGGCCGAGGTCGGGGGAGGAGGCGACCAGCTCGGCGGCCATCAGCGAGCGCCAGGAGAACGCCCAGCCCTGCTTGAGGCCGGCCAGGTAGCCGGGCAGCGCGGCGGGGATCAGCACGTGCCGGGCGCCGGTCAGGCCGGTGGCGCCGATGGTGCGTCCGGCGCGCAGGAACAGCGGCGGTACCTGGTCGATGCCGGCGACCAGGCCGTTGGCGATGGAGGGGACGGCGCCGAGCAGGATCACCGCGTACATCATGGAGTCGTTGATGCCGAGCCAGATGACCGCCGCGGGCACCCAGGCGACCGAGGGCAGCGACTGCAGGCCCTGCAGGACCGGGCCGATCGCGGTGCGCACCGGCTTGACCCGGGCGACCACCAGGCCGATCGGGGTGCCGATGACGACGGCGAGCAGGAAGCCGGACAGGCCGCGCCAGACGCTGGTCCAGATGATCGAGAACAGCGTGCCCTGGTACCAGAGGTCCTGCAGGGAGTGCCACACGTCCGCGGGGCTGGGCAGCTTGTACGAGGAGGTGAGGTGCAGGCTGTACGCGCCCTGCCAGAGCGCGAGCACCACCAGCACGCCGATCAGTGGCGGCAGTGCCTTGGTGCGCAGCACCTCGCCGAGTGAACTGCGCTGCGCGGAGACGGAGTCGAGGGCGTCGAGCCCGGCGCCGACGTCGGCGGTGTCGCTGTCGGGGCGGGGGAGGGCGGTGTCAGTGCTGGACATGGCGACGGATCTCCCCACGCAGTTCTTCGGTGATCTCGATGGACAGGTCGGCCACGCCCGCGGACTCGATGCGGCGCGGCTGCGGCAGGTCGATCCGCCACTCGCGGGCGACCCGGCCCGGACGGGAGGAGAGCAGCACCACGCGCTCGGCCAGGCGCACCGCCTCGCGCACGTTGTGGGTGACGAACAGGACGGACAGCCGGCGTTCGGCCCAGATCCGGGTGATCTCGTCGTGCAGCACGTCCCGGGTGATGGCGTCGAGGGCCGCGAACGGCTCGTCCATCAGCAGGACCTTGCTGCCCTGGGCGAGGGCGCGGGCCATCGCCACGCGCTGGCGCATGCCGCCGGACAGCTCGTGCACCCGCTTGCCGTAGGAGCCCTTCAGGCGGACGAGTTCGAGCAGGCGCTCGGCCTCGGTGCGGCGTTCGGGGCGGGGGACGCCGGCCAGCTTGAGGGCGAGTTCGATGTTCCTGCCGGCGGTGAGCCAGGGGAACAGCGCGTGCTCCTGGAACATCAGGGCGGGGCGGCCGCCGGGCACCTCGATGGTGCCGCGGCTGGGCTTGTCCAGGCCGGCGACCAGGTTGAGCAGGGTGGACTTGCCGCAGCCGGAGGCGCCGAGCAGGGTGACGAACTCGCCGGGTGCGACGTCGAGGGTGATGTCGTCCAGGACGTGGGTCTGCGCGCCCGGGCGGCCGAAGGACTTGTGCACGTGCGAGATCCGGACGGCGGGCGCGCCGCCGGGGGCGTCGGCGACGGGAGTGTTGGCCTCGGTGGTCAGTGCCGGGCTCATGCGCCCTCCTCGCTTCGCTCGGCGGGGGCATTCGCCCACGCGCGCCTTTTGATGATTCGCTCGCTGCGCTCGCTCATGCGGGCACCTTCTGCGTGAGTGGTCTGGCTGGGGCTGCGGGGCCGGGGCCGGGGTCCGGCCCCGCCCGTCCCGGTGGGCATCGATCGGGGATCGACCGGACGGGCGGGGACCGGACCGCGGGTTCGGGGGTGAACTGCCGTACGGCGGGCGCTACTTGGCGCCGAGTCCGGCGTCCGCCACGGGGGCCTGGCCCTGGGCCGCGAGGACCTTGTTCAGCAGGGTGAGGTCGTAGATGCCGTTCAGGTTCGGCTTCTTGAGGAGCCCGGCGGTCACGGCGTGGTCGGCCTCGGCCTGCAGGGTGTTCGCCAGCGGGTCGTCCAGGAAGTCGATGCCGGCCCAGGCCGGGTCGAGGACGGCCGGCTCCAGCGCGGTGCCGGTCTCCTTCTTGATGGCCTCGTTGGCGTCGGCCTTGGCCTTGTAGGGGCTGGCCGCGATGAAGGCGTTGGTCTTCACCGAGCCGCGCAGCACGGCCTCCACCACGTCCGGGTGCTCCTTGAGGAACTTCTGCGAGACGATGATGTTGGTGATCACGAACTTCTTGTCCGGCCAGAGGTCCTTCTCGTCGAGCAGGGCCTTCGCGCCGAGCGTGACCAGCTTGGAGGCGGTGGGCTCGGGCACCCAGGCGCCGTCGATGGAGCCCGACTTGTACGCGTCGGGGGTGACCTTGTTGTCGGTGCGCACCACCGAGACGTCGCCGGCGCCGGACGCCGCGTCCTCCTTGTAGCCCTTGCCCGCGAGGTAGTTGAGCAGTGCCACGTCCTGGGTGTTGCCCAGCTGCGGGGTGGCGATCTTCTTGCCCTTGAGGTCGTCCAGCGAGGAGATCTTGGCGGGGTTGACCACGAGCTTGACCCCGCCGGAGGCCGAACCGCCGATGATCTTCAGCGACTTGCCGTCGGACTTGGTGTAGCCGTTGATCGCGGGGGAGGGGCCGATCCAGCCGATGTCGATGGAGCCGGCGTTGAGCGCCTCGATCTCGGACGGGCCCGCGTTGAAGACCTGGGTCTTGATCTGGGTGGCGCCCAACTCCTTCTGGAACAGGCCCTCCTGGAGGCCGACCAGCGCGGTGCCGTGGGTCAGGTTGGCGAAGTAGCCGATCTTCACGGTGTCCGCGGAGAGCTTCGCGCCGGAGCCGCCCGAGGCGGAGTCGCCGACGGTCGCGGCGGTGTCGGCCTTGTCGTCCGCCTTGGAGCCGTAGCCGCAGGCCGACAGCAGGGCCACGGCGGTCAGGCCGGCGACGGCGGCCGCGGCGGTGCGTCTGATCCGACCGGCGTTGGGGCGGGTGAAGGTAGGGGAGGGTGCCTGGCTCGGTGCCATGGTGGTGAGTCCTGTTCGCGGACGGACCGTCAGGAGGCGGTCCCGGGCGGACGGTTGGAAGGTGGCGCTTGTGCGGCAACGGGTGTGCCGGGCAAGCCGGGCGGCCGTGGGGGAGCGGCCCGGTGACAGGGCGTTCTCAGCCCTGTCGGCCCACACATCGGGTCAAGCCGCCCTGGCCGCTGCCGAGGGCGCCGCTGCCGATGCGGCCGCCTTCCTTGTCCATGCCCGAGAACGCCTCGCTGGGCATCAGACCCAGTCCTCCTCGTCGGGTGCGTCGTTGGTGCGTACGGTCTCGAAGGCCTCGCCCGCCATCCCGGCGGTGAGGGTGGTGCCGTCGGCCGGGTCGATCAGCAGGAACGAGCCGGTGCGGCGGTTGTCGGCGTAGGTGTCGAGGGCCAGCGGCTCGGCGGTGCGCAGCCGCACGTGGCCGATGTCGTTGACGTTCAACCCCTCGGCGCCGGAGCGTCGTTCGAGACCCCCTTCGCTGATCGGCGCAGTGATGTCGATCCGGTAGGAGATCTCCTTGACCAGCGCGCGCACCGTGCGGGTGGTGTGCTTGAGCAGCACCTTGTCCCCGGCGCGCAGCGGCCGCTCGTTGAGGTGGCTGACGGTGGCCTCGATGTCCTGGGTGGGGGCGGGGGCCGCCCCGGCGGCGATCAGGTCGCCGCGGGAGATGTCGAGGTCGTCGGTGAGCCGGACGGTGACCGACTGGGGCGCCCAGGCGATGTCGCTCCGGCGGCCGAGCGCGTCGATCCCGGCGACCGTGCTGGTCTGGCCGGAGGGCAGCACCGTGACGCGGTCGCCGACGCGCAGCACGCCGGAGGCCAGCTGGCCCGCGTAGCCGCGGTAGTCGGGGTGCTCCTCGGTCTGCGGCCGGATCACGTACTGGACCGGGAAGCGGGCGCTCTCCTGGCTGGGGTCGCTGCCGACCGGGACGGTCTCCAGGTGCTCCAGCAGGGTCGGGCCGCCGTACCAGTCCATGTGGGCGGACGGCTCGACGACGTTGTCCCCGGCGAGGGCGGAGATCGGGACGGCGAGGACGTCCTTGACGCCGAGCGAGGCGGCATAGGCGGTGAACTCCTCGGCGATGGCGGCGAAGACGGGCTCCGCGTAGTCGACCAGGTCCATCTTGTTGACGGCCAGGACGACGTGCGGCACCCGCAGCAGCGCGGCGACGGCGGCGTGCCGGCGGGTCTGCTCGACCACGCCGTTGCGGGCGTCGACCAGCACGACGGCGAGCTCGGCGGTGGAGGCGCCGGTCACCATGTTGCGGGTGTACTGCACGTGTCCGGGGGTGTCGGCGAGGATGAACCGCCGCCGGGGGGTGGCGAAGTAGCGGTAGGCGACGTCGATGGTGATGCCCTGCTCGCGCTCGGCCCGCAGGCCGTCGGTGAGCAGCGCCAGGTCGGGCGCCTCCTGGCCGCGGCCCAGGGAGACGCGTTCGACGGCCTCCAGCTGGTCGGCGAGCACCGACTTGGAGTCGTGCAGCAGTCGGCCGACGAGGGTGGACTTGCCGTCGTCGACGGAGCCGGCGGTGGCGAAGCGCAGCAGCGACGTGGCGGTGGCTTCCCGGGTGGTGCTGGTCATGGTTAGAAGTACCCCTCGCGCTTGCGGTCTTCCATCGCGGCCTCGGACAGCTTGTCGTCGGCTCGCGTCGCACCCCGTTCGGTGAGGCGCGAGGCGGCGATCTCGGCGATCACGGCCTCGATGGTGGTGGCGTCGGAGTCGACGGCGCCGGTGCAGGACATGTCGCCGACGGTGCGGTAGCGGATCAGCCGCCGCTCGACGGGCTCGCTGTCCTTGGGGCCGCCCCACTCGCCGGCGGTCAGCCACATGCCGCCCCGGGCGAAGACGTCCCGCTCGTGCGCGTAGTAGATCTCCGGCAGCTCGATGCCCTCGCGCTCGATGTACTGCCAGACGTCCAGCTCGGTCCAGTTGGACAGCGGGAAGACCCGCACGTGCTCGCCGACCGCGTGCCGGCCGTTGTACAGCGACCACAGCTCGGGGCGCTGGCGGCGCGGGTCCCAGGCGCCGAACTCGTCGCGCAGCGAGAAGACGCGCTCCTTGGCGCGGGCCTTCTCCTCGTCCCGGCGGCCGCCGCCGAACACCGCGTCGAAACGGTTCTTCTCGATCGCGTCGAGCAGCGGCACGGTCTGCAGCGGGTTGCGGGTGCCGTCCGGGCGCTCGCGCAGCACGCCGCGGTCGATGAAGTCCTGGACGTGGGCGACGTGCAGGCGCAGGTTGTGCTGCGCGACGACGCGGTCGCGGTAGGCGATGACCTCGGGGAAGTTGTGCCCGGTGTCGACGTGCAGCAGGGAGAAGGGCACCGGTGCCGGGTGGAAGGCCTTGAGCGCCAGGTGCAGCATGACGATGGAGTCCTTGCCGCCGGAGAACAGGATCACCGGGCGCTCGAACTCCCCCGCGACCTCGCGGAAGATGTGCACCGACTCGGCCTCCAGCGCGTCCAGGTGGGACAGCGCGAAGGGGGTGTCGTCGGCCTGAACCAGGCTCTGGGTCGCGGTGGTCATGCGAGTCCCCTCTCGGTCAGGAAGGCGTGCAGCTCGGCGGCGGACTCGGTGACCGCGCGGCCCTGCGTCTGGATGCGAAGCTCCGGGTTCTCCGGGGCCTCGTACGGGTCGTCCACGCCGGTGAGACCCGCGATCTCGCCGGCCGCCTGCTTGGCGTACAGGCCCTTGACGTCGCGTTCGGCGCACAGCTCGACCGGGGTGGCGACGTGGATCTCCAGGAACTCGGTGCCGGCCGCGGCGTGCCGCTCGCGTACGGCGGCGCGGGAGTCGGCGAACGGGGCGATCACCGGCGCGAGCACCTTGACGCCGTTGGCGGCGAGCTTCTCGGCGACGAAGCCGATCCGGGTGACGTTGGTGTGCCGGTCCTCGCGGGAGAAGCCGAGGCCCTTGGAGAGGAACTCGCGGATCTCGTCGCCGTCCAGGACCTCGACCCGGTGGCCCTCGGCGCGCAGCCGCTCGGCCAGCGCGAAGGCCAGCGTGGTCTTGCCGGCGCTCGGCAGCCCGGTCAGCCACACGGTGGCGCCGCGCTCGCAGGGGGCGGCCGCGCGGGCCGCCGCCGTGCCCTCGGCGGAGCCGCGGCGACTCAGGGCGTGAGCTGTCACGGTGTCTTCCTTACGCGAGAATTGACGGGTGATCAGAGGCGGATGATCAGAGGTGGATGCCGCACTCGGTCTTGCCGGAGCCGGACCAGCGGCCGGCCCGGGCGTCCTCGCCCTCGGCGGGCTTGCGGGTGCAGGACAGCGGCGAGCAGCCGATCGAGGTGTAGCCCTCCCACAGCAGCGGGTTGAGCAGCACGCCGTTGGCGGCGACGTAGGCGTCCACGTCCTCCTGCGTCCACCGGGCGATCGGGGCGATCTTGACCTTGCGGCGCTTGGGGTCCCATGCCACCACCGGGGTGTCGGCACGGGTCGGCGACTCGTCGCGGCGCAGCCCGGTGGCCCAGGCGTCGTACGCGCCGAGACCGCGGTTGAGCGGCTCGACCTTGCGCAGCGAGCAGCACAGGTCCGGGTCGCGGTCGTGCAGGTTCGGCCCGTGCTCGGCGTCCTGCTCGGCGACGGTCTTCAGCGGCGTGAGCGTGATGACGTTGACCGGCATGGTCGCGGCCACCGCGTCGCGGGTGCCGATGGTCTCCGCGAAGTGGTAGCCGGTGTCCAGGAACACCACGTCCACGCCGGGGAACACCGAGGAGGCGAGGTGGGCGACCACCGCGTCCTCCATCGAGGAGGTGACGCAGAACCGCTTGCCGAAGGTGTCGGCGGCCCAGCGCAGGATCTCCTGCGGCGTGGCCTCCTCCAGCTCGCGGCCGGCGCGGACGGCGATCTCCTCGTAGTCAGTCGTCGTGCCGCTCATGGGACGCACCCCCGTTGGTCGGTGACAGCAGGCCGAGGAACTTCAACTGGAAGGCACGGCGGCAACCGTGGCACTCCCAGGCACCGTGCCCGGCCTCGGACGGGCGCAGGTCCTCGTCCCCGCAGTAGGGGCAGAAGAACGGAGCCGCTCTCTCGCTCATGCGCCCACCTCGCTTCGCTCGGCGGTCACTTCGTGGAACACGCACCTCTGGATGGTTCGCTCGCTCACGACAGCTGCTCCTCGGTGGCCCGGGCCGCCCACTGGGCGAAGCGCTCGCCCTCGGCGCGGTCGGCCTGGTAGCGGGTCAGCAGGCGCTCGACGTAGTCGGGCAGGCCGGCGCTGGTGACCTTGAGGCCGCGGACCTTGCGGCCGAAGCCGGCCTCCAGCCCGAGCGCGCCGCCCAGGTGCACCTGGTAGCCCTCGACCTGGTTGCCGTCCTCGTCGGTGACCAGCTGGCCCTTGAGGCCGATGTCGGCGACCTGGATGCGGGCGCAGGCGTTCGGGCAGCCGTTGATGTTGATGGTCAGCGGCTCGGCGAACTCCGGCAGGCGCTGCTCCAGTTCGTCGATCAGGGTGCGGCCGCGCTCCTTGGTCTCGACGATGGCGAGCTTGCAGTACTCGATGCCGGTGCAGGCCATGGTGCCGCGGCGGAACGGCGAGGGGGTGACCCGCAGGTCGAGCGCCTCCAGGCCGGCCACGACCGACTCGACGTGCTCCTCGGCGATGTCGAGGATCAGCATCTTCTGCTCGGCGGTGGTGCGCACCCGGTCGCTGCCGTGGTCGGCGGCGAGGTCGGCGATCCGGCCGAGCAGCTTGCCGTCGACCCGGCCGACGCGCGGGGCGAAGCCGATGTAGAACCGGCCGTCCTTCTGTCGGTGGACGCCGACGTGGTCGCGCCAGCGGGCGGCGGGCTCGACGGGCGCGGGGCCGTCGACCAGCTTGTGCTTCAGGTACTCGTCCTCCAGCACCTGACGGAACTTCTCCGCGCCCCAGTCGGCGACCAGGAACTTCAGCCGGGCGCGGTTGCGCAGGCGCCGGTAGCCGTAGTCGCGGAAGATGCCGATCACGCCGCCGAAGACATCCGGCACCTGCTCCAGCGGGACCCAGGCGCCCAGGCGCACGCCCAGGCGCGGGTTGGTGGACAGGCCGCCGCCGACCCACAGGTCGAAGCCGGGCCCGTGCTCGGGGTGGACCACCCCGACGAAGGCGACGTCGTTGATCTCGTGCGCGACGTCCAGCAGCGGGGAGCCGGAGATCGCGCTCTTGAACTTGCGCGGCAGGTTGGAGAATTCCTTGTTGCCGATGAAGCGGCGGTTGATCTCCTCGATGGCCGGGGTGCCGTCGATGATCTCGTCCTGGGCGACGCCGGCCACCGGGGAGCCGAGGATGACGCGCGGGGTGTCGCCGCAGGCCTCGGTGGTGGACAGGCCGACGGCCTCCAGCTTCCGCCAGATCGCCGGGACGTCCTCGATCCGGATCCAGTGGTACTGGATGTTCTGGCGGTCGGTCAGGTCGGCGGTGCCCCGGGCGTACTGCTCGGAGACCTCGGCGACGGCCCGCAGCTGGGGGACGGTCAGCCGGCCGCCGTCGATGCGCACCCGGAGCATGAAGTACTCGGCGTCCAGCTCGTGCGGGTCCAGGATTGCGGTCTTGCCGCCGTCGATGCCCTCCTTGCGCTGGGTGTAGAGGCCCCACCAGCGCATCCGGCCGCGCAGGTCGGCGGGGTCGATCGAGTCGAAGCCCCGGTGCGCGTAGATCGTCTCAATACGTGTCCGCACATTGAGACCGTCGTCGTCCTTCTTGAACTGCTCGTTGGCGTTCAGAGGGGTGAAGTGGCCCATGCCCCACTGGCCCTCGCCGCGGTGGCGGGTCACCTTGCGAGCCGCGGCGGGTCGGCGCGCGGCGGTGCGGTCGGCCGTGGGCTCGGCGGTCTCGGGGGAGGTGGCCATGGTGAAGTCCTTCGGGGCAGGTGGTGCTGGAGCCGGGTGGGTCGCTGGGCGTGCTCGACGCTGCGGTGCTGCTGTGACCTGCGGGTTTCTCAGGACCGGGAGAGCAGTGACCGGGCCGGGCGGGCGCCTGCGCATCCGCTGCTGCGGGGGATGGCGTGAGGTCGGCGCCGGGTGCGGTGGTGCGGCGGGGTGGGCTCAGATCACCGGACAGATGGCGCTGGACACGCGAAGGAGATCGACGTGGAGTCGACCTACCAGGGTGGTTCCGGCGCTAGACATGGCAAGAGATTCGCACGGCACGGGACTCGCGGTCCACTAACATCCGAATGCTGGACGCTGGAGTTTCAGAATCCGGGACGCCGTACGGTTCCCGCCGCTCCCCGCCCGGTGTCCGGTCACGCGCCCGTACCCCCGGGGAGATCAACCGCAGCTGTCGGGGCCCGATACCGTTAGCCCTGTGCAAGCAGCAGGCGATACGAGCAGACCGAATCCCGAGCGGCCCTCCCGGCGCCGGGGCAAGGGCTCCCGGCGCGCGGCCAAACAGGCCGCCTGGCGCCGCACCGCGTGGGAGCTGGTCAGGGACACCACCAACACCTGCGTCGAGTACCGGGTCACCGGCCTCGCCGCGGAGGCGGCCTTCTTCACCCTGCTGTCGATCCCACCGCTGCTGCTCGGCCTGGCCGCCACCCTCGGCTACCTCGACGAGTTCCTCGGCGCGGGCACCATCGACCGGCTCAAGCACGACATCGTCTCGGCCTCCGGGACGGTGCTGTCGGACTCCTCGGTCAACCAGGTCGTCAAACCGCTGCTCAGCCAGGTCTTCGACCACACCCGGCCCGACCTCATCTCGATCGGCTTCCTGCTGTCGCTGTGGTCCGGATCCCGGGCGCTCTACATCTTCATCGACACCATCACCGTCATGTACGGGCTGGACGGCAAGCGCGGCATCGTCAAGACCCGCCTGATGTCGCTCGGCCTCTACCTCGGCGCCCTGGTGATCGGTTCGCTGGTGCTGCCCCTGATGATGGCCGGGCCCGGACTGGTCGAGAACGCCGTGCCCGGCATCGCGGGGCTGGTCGGCGCCGCCTACTGGCCGTTCGCGATCCTGCTGCTGATCGTCTCCCTCACCACCCTCTACCACCTGGCCGTACCGGTCTCCACGCCCTGGCGCGAGGACATCCCCGGCGCCCTGGTCGCCCTGGTGGTGCTGGTCTTCTGCAGCGTCGGCCTGCGCCTCTACCTGGTCAGCTCGGTCGAGGGCCCCTCGGTGTACGGCTCGCTGGCCGCGCCGGTGGCCGTACTGCTGTGGATCTTCGTGGTGGCCCTCGCGGTGCTCATCGGCGCCGCCATGAACGCCGCCATAGACCGTCGCTGGCCCACCCTGGAGACCGCCGACGCCCGCGCTGAGAACGAGCGCGCCCACGAGGAGGCCGCCGCCGCCGTGGTCCGCGAGGTCGCCGCCCGACGGGCCGTCGAACGGGCCCGGCGGGCCCGCGAACTGGGCCTGGCCGAGGGCGTCGAGGAGGAGTGGGGCGAGGAGGAGGTCGACGACGTCGACGTGCCCGCCGAGTACCCCGAGCGGTGGGCCGACATACTGGCCGCCGACAACGTGCGCGGCCGCCTCACCTCCCGCGGCGGGCCGCACCACCGGCCCGCCCCGCCGCCGCCGGACAGCGACCGGCCGGCCGGGCCGCCGCCGGAGCGGCCGACGCCGGGCTACCCGCCCAGGCCGCCGCGGCCGCCGTGGGAGCAGCGGTAGCGGGCGTTCCGGGCGGCGGCCGGCGGTGACGGGCGTTTCGGGCGGCGGCCGGTCGTGATGGGCGTTTCGGGCGGCGGCCGGTCGTGACGGGCGTTTCGGGACATACGGGCAGGGCCTCCCCCGCGGATGCGGAGGAGGCCCTGTGCGTTTTTCCGGCCGGATGTGGCGGCCGGGTGGTGATCAGGTGCCGGCCGGGTTCGGGGGGAACGGGGACTGCGGGGGCAGGCCATAGCCGTGGGTGGGCTGGTCGGCGACCGGCGGGTAGCCGTACGAGGGCCGGGGGCCGTCCGGCTGGGCGCCGCCGGGCTGCGGGGTGGCGGGGGTGCGGCCGAACGCGGGGCGCAGCTCGGTGGGGGCGCCGGGGTCCGCGAGGCCGCCCGGGGTCGGGCTCGGTGCCGCCGGGTCGGCGCCCGGGCCCGTACCGGGGCCCGCGCCCGGACCTGCGTCCGGACCCGGCGCGGTCGGGGCGGGCGCGGCGGAGCGGTCGGCCGGGCCGGCCTGTGCCAGGACCGGCTCGGGGCTCGGCGGGGCCGGCTCCATGGCGGTGCGGCCCGAGGAGTCGCTCAGCTTGATCAGCAGCGCGATCATCAGCCAGTTCGCGAGCAGCGAGGAGCCACCGGCGGCCAGGAACGGCAGCGCCTTACCGGTCAGCGGGACCAGCCCGCTCACGCCGCCGACGACCACGAAGATCTGCAGCGCGAGCGCCGCCGACAGGCCGGTGGCCAGCAGCTTGCCGAACGGGTCGGTCAGGCCGATCGCGGTGCGCAGCCCGCGCTGGATCAGCAGCACGTACACCAGCAGCACCGCCGTCACCCCGGCCAGGCCCAGCTCCTCGCCGATGGTGGTGAAGATGAAGTCGCTGCGCCCCGCGAAGCCGATCAGCCAGGGCCGGCCCGAGCCCAGGCCGGTCCCGGTCATGTGCCCGGTGCCCAGGCTGAACAGTGCCTCGGCGGGCTGTTCGGAGATCGCCGGGTCGTGCACCGGCTTGTAGTAGTCCATCGGGTGCAGCCAGGCCTCGACACGCCCGTGCACGTGCGGTTCCAGGGTGCCGACCACCGTCGCGCCGCCGACCGCCATGATGACGCCGAGCACCACCCAGCTGGTGCGCTCGGTCGCCACGTACAGCATCACGATGAAGAGGCCGAAGAAGATCAGCGAGGTGCCCAGGTCGCGCTCGAAGATCAGCACCAGCAGGCTGACCGCCCAGATCGCCAGCACCGGACCGGCGTGCCGGCCGCGCGGCAGGGTCATTCCCCAGACCTTCCGCCCGGCCAGCGCCAGGGCGTCCCGGTTGGCCATCAGGTAGCCGGCGAAGAAGATCGTGATCGCGACCTTCACGAACTCGTCCGGCTCGAAGGAGGGCAGCCCGGGGAGCTTGATCCACCGCTTGGCGCCGAAGCTGTCGGTCGGCGAGAACACCGGCGCGGTCAGCAGGATCAGCGCGCCCGCCATCAGCAGGTAGACGTACCGCTGGAAGAAGCGGTGGTGCTTGACGAAGACGATCAGTGCGATCGCCGCCGCCACCGAGATGAACACCCACATCAACTGGGAGGGCGCGGCCGGGAGCTTCTGGTAGTCGCCCTTGGCCGCGTGCGCGGCCTTGTAGCTGAAGTCCAGCCGGTTCAGCAGCATCAGCCCGAAGCCGGTCAGGAACACCCCGATCGGCAGGATCAGCGGGTCCGCGTACGGCGCGAACCGGCGCACCGCCAGGTGCGCCACCGCGACCAGCGCCCCGAGGGGCAGGCTCTGCACCAGCAGACCCTTCGGCATCGAGCCGGTCAGCGCCAGCGAGGCGTCGATGTGTCCCGCCAGACAGACGGCCACCGCGAGGACCAGCAGGCCCAGCTCGATGTTGCGGTGGCGCGCGGCCAGCCGGCGGCCCTCGCCGCGTGCAGTGCTTCGCACCTCTTGTCGTCCCCTTGTCGTCACCCACGTGGCCGGTATCGCCGACGGTGCATCCTGCCAGACGAACGCGGTCCGGCGCCGGTTGCGGTCCCGGGGCCGGGAAGGGGAGAACTTTGCCTCGGCAAAGCTTTGGCGGGTCTTGGTAAAGCTTTGTTCAGGGGCGGGTATAGAGGTGGGCCCCGCCCGGGGCGGACCCCGTGGGGGAGGACATCATGGCCGGGCGCCGCGGCCCCCGCCCGGTGCCTTCCGGCGGTTGCGGACGAGGTGAGTGGACGGATGGACGGCGCGGCGCTTGCGTACAGCGGACCGCCCGCGTGGCAGTGGTCCGACCTGGTCGCCTCCTGGACCTTCGAACCGCTGGTGCTCGCGCTCTCGGTGCTGCTCGGCGGCTGGTACCTGATCGCGGTGCGCACCGTCCACCGGGACGGCGGGCGTTGGCAGCCCACCCGCACCGCGGCCTTCCTCGGCGGGCTGCTGCTGTGGATCTGGTGCACCTGCTCCGGCCTCGGCGTGTACGAGCGGATCCTCTTCACCGACCGCGCGGTGCAGGTCGTGCTGCTGCTCATGGTCGTCCCGCTGCTGCTGGCGCTCGGCGCGCCGATCTCGCTGCTGGTCGAGTCCTTGCCGGAGCACCGCCGCGAGCGGGTCCTGCGGGCGCTGCGCAGCCGGCCGTCCAAGGTGCTGATGTTCCCGGCGGTCTCGACCGCGCTGCTGATGGCGCCGCCGTGGCTGCTCTACTTCACGCCCTGGTACGAGTGGTCGCTCTCCAGCGGGGTCGGGAACGTGGTGCTGCACCTGGCGCTGGTGCTGCTCGGGCTGGCGTACTTCTGGCCGCGGCTGCAGATCGACCCGGTCGGGCACGAGTACCCGCACCTGGTCGGGCTGTTCATCACCTTCGCCGAGGTGATCTTCGACGCGGGCCTGGGGATCGTGCTGATCTACGGCGGCCACCTCGTCGCCGAGCACTACTACGTGGCGCTCGGGCGGCCCTGGGGGCCGAGCCTGGCGCAGGACCAGACCTGGGGCGGCAACGCCTTCTGGGTCCTGGGGGACCTCGTCGGGCTGCCGTTCCTGGCCGCGCTGGTGCGGCGGATGGTGGTGCAGGGGCGCGAGGAGATCAAGGCCGTGGACGCCGAGCTGGACGCCCGCTTCGAGGCGGCGGCCGCGGAGGCCCGGGCGGCGGGGCTGCCGGAGGAGGAGGAGACCGGCATGCGGCCCTGGTGGCTGGACGACCCGAACCTCAAGCACCGGTACGGCGGGTAGGGGAGTTCTGCGGAGTGGGGGCCAATTTTGGTCCCTGTCGGCCCTTGCTGCCGGCCTGGCGTCTCGCGCCGCTCTCTGCCCGCTGTCGGGCCGCTGCCGGACCGCTCTCTGCCCGCTGTCGGGCTGTTGTCGAGCGCCTTCCGGCCGCCGCGGCCGCATTTCCGCAGGTCAAAAATACGTTGGCCGCGCACGGTCGTTCCGCTAGCGTGTCAGCGTCCGGTTCGGGGGCCGTTGGGCCACCCGAGGAGTAGAGAGCAGGAGGTGAACCCCGTGGTCGTTGTCGCCCCGATAGCTGCCCTGGGCAGCACTCGCGTTCACCTCCTTTTCCCGGCCGCAGGCTGAGCCTTCCGCGCCAGCCGTAGCCCGCCGGGACCATCTCCTCCCGAAGGGCCACTGCGTTGTTCAACGCTGCCTCCGTTCCGTCGTACTCTCCTTCCCTCTCCTCTGCTTCTTCCTCTTCCGTCGAGGACTCCCCGCTGTCCCGCTACGGCTGGACGACCGAGCACGCCGAGCGCTTCGCCCCGCTCGCCGAGGCCGGGCTGCTCCCGGCCAGGATCGTCCGGGTCGACCGCGGCCAGTGCGACGCCGTCCTGGCCGACCCGGAGACGGGCGAGCTGCGCACCGTCCGGCTCGACACCCGGCCGGTGGGCGACGCCGACATGATCAACTGCCCGTGCACGGGCGACTGGGCCGCCGCCGACCTGCACGCCCAGCCGATGGCCGCCGTCGTCGCGTTGCTGCCGCGCTCCACCGCGATCATCCGCAAGGTGGCCGGCAAGCGCTCCGACGGCCAGGTGCTGGCGGCCAACGTCGACACCGTCCTGATCGCCGCCTCGCTCGCGGCCGATCCCGACCTCGGGCGGATCGAGCGCTTCCTCGCTCTGGCCTGGGAGTCCGGCGCCGAACCGCTGGTCGTCCTCACCAAGGCCGACCTGGTCGACGACGCCGAGTTCATCCGCGCCGACGTCGAGGCGGTCGCACCCGGTGTCACCGTGCTGGTGGTCAGCGCCGAGACGGGCGAGGGCATCGACGTGCTCCGCGCCTGCGCCCCGGGTACCACCGTGGTGATCGGCCAGTCCGGCGTCGGCAAGTCCACCCTCACCAATGCGCTCGTCGGCTCCGAGGTGATGGCCGTCCAGGAGGCCCGCTCGGTCGACCAGAAGGGCCGCCACACCACGACCACCCGCGAACTGACGGCGCTGCCCGGCGGGGGCGTGCTGATCGACACTCCCGGGCTGCGCGAGGTCGGCCTCTACGGTGGCGAGGGGGTGGACCTGGCCTTCGCCGACATAGCCGAGCTGGCCGAGGAGTGCCGCTTCCACGACTGCAACCACCACACCGAGCCCGGCTGCGCGGTCCGGGCGGCGCTGGCCGACGGCACGCTGCCGCAGCGCCGGATGGACAGCTATCTCAAGCTCCAGCGCGAGAACGAGTGGATCGCCTCGCGCTCGGACGCCCGGGTGGCCAAGGCCCGGCTGAACAAGTGGAAGACGATCACCAAGTCGATGCGTGCTGCGGGAGGTCCGGTGAAGCGCTGACCTGAGCTGGTTGGACCCGACTCGCCCACGGTTTGCCCGGGGTACGGCGGGTGCGGGCGGTCCGGACCGCCCGCCCCACAGGGACCTTGGTGCCGCTGGGGCGCTGGCGTGTCTGGGTGAACGGGGCGACCGGGGTGAACGGGGAGACCCCGGCCCCG